>JBGQLF010001587.1:0-2021 GCA_041499985.1 Gemmataceae bacterium | reverse complement strand
GTCGCGGCACAGCGCCAGCGTAGCAGGTTTGGTGTCGAGGAAGCCGTTGGGACCTGTCTCGATCTGGAAGTCATCGTGGCGTTCGGTCCAGACGGTGCCGCCGGGCCGATCGCGCTGCTCCAGGATCGTCACGGCCACGCCGGGAGCGAGCTGCTGAAGCCGATAGGCCAGCGCCAGTCCCGAAATACCGGCACCGATGATGATCGCTTGGGGCATCCTTCACCGTACCTGAGCACAAACCCCGGCGGGGATCGGTGTGAACTCCCCGGATTGTAGAGGGGAGACAAGTGGGCTCCAAGTCAGAAAACCGCGGCGACTGCGAAAGAGACTGTTGACGCCCTTTGCGCCATCAGCTAATGATGATAGATGGTGTTAAGGCCGGGAATGAATCCCTTCCCGTCCCGCGCGATGCCCGTGGTGGCGTGCTCCGCGAATGAGCACCAACGCCGAGCCGACCGCACGACGACATGCCGCCAGGCGCGCTATAATGGAGTTGGTGAGCTACTCGGCAGTGGGCGAGCGGCTCGGTTGGCAGGTGTCCCCCGAAGCGAAAGGAGAACCAGGTATCAGCGACCGCCACGTGCAGCACGATCGGAATCAGAGAGTCAACGAGCAGATCCGCATCAGCCCGGTACGTCTGATTGGGATCAATGGCGACCAACTCGGAGTGGTGCCCACCTCCCAGGCCCTGGAAATGGCCCGCGAAGCCCAGCAAGACCTCGTCGAGGTTGCTCCCAACGAACGGCCTCCGGTCTGCCGGATCATGGACTACGGCAAGTTCCGCTACCAGCAATCCCTCAAGGGGACCAAGACGAAGCCACACCAGCAGAAACTGAAAGAGATTCGGGTCCGCCCCAAGACCGGCGAGCACGACATCGAGGTCAAAGTCAACCAGGCACGCAAGTTCCTGGAACACAAGGACAAGGTCCTCCTCAACGTGCTTTTCCGGGGCCGCGAGCTCCAGCATATCGAGGAGGGCCAGCGGATCATCCGCGGCATGCTGGAGAAACTGACCGATCTGGCCAAGATCGAGAAGCCTCCATCCATGGAGGGCAAGCGCATGACTGCCATGCTTGCACCGAAGGCGTAAAACTCTGCGCGGCCTGCCGTTTTTGCCCTGCACGAGTTGGCTGCTTTTTGTATAATAGCCGTTCCTTAGGGGGGAACCACGGCTTTCGCTGTAACTTGCCGGGACCCTTGGTGGTTACCAGGGGCCCTTTTCTTTTAGGGCGCGCGGTTGACAGGGGCAGCTGTCCGGGCCTGTTCGCCTGCCGCGCGGGAGTGGTGATGGCCATGCCGAAGATGAAGACACACAAAGGTTCACGCAAACGCTTCCGCATCACCGCCAGCGGCAAACTCAAACGCCGCCAGGCCGGCAAGAAGCATCTCAACAGCCCGAAAACAGGCAAACGCAAGCGCCAGCTGCGCGCCCCGGTGACCGATGCGCGGAAACTCGCTCGGCGCTACGTTAAGCTGATGGGCGGCGAAAACTAGGGCAACACGCAGATTCACCAGCTCGCCTGGCTGGCGGCATGAAGGAGTGACGGGCAATGACACGCGCACGCAGTGGCAAGACGGTCATGCGCGGCCGCAAACGTATGCGCAAGCTGACGAAGGGTTTCCGGCTGAGCCGGCACAATCTCTATCGCCAATCCCTGGTAACGCTCATCCGCGGTCGGGTCTACGCATTCCGGGATCGCCGCGTGCGCAAACGCGAGTTCCGGCGGCTGTGGATCATCCGCATCAACGCCGCCTGCCGCATGCGCGGCCTGCGCTACAGTGAGCTGATCTGCGGTCTCCAGCGCGCCCACGTCGAACTCGACCGCAAGATCCTCGCCGACCTGGCCGTACATGACACGGATGCCTTCACCAAGCTGGTGGAATTGGCCAAGGCACACCTGTAGGAGCCAGGAGCGATCAATCCCGGTTTGGCCTTGCCCGAACCGGGCATGGTTGGACTGTGTCTGGAGGATCGTTCCTGTTGTCGGATCGTAGCCACAAGCGTCCTCGCTTGTGAGCTG
>JBGQLF010001586.1:0-2023 GCA_041499985.1 Gemmataceae bacterium | reverse complement strand
TAGTGGCAGCAGCGCGGCGAGCATGACGCCGGCATTGTTCTCATCGCGCCCGGGCAAGAACGACGCCAGCGGATCGATCACCACCAGATCGAAGCGGTGCTGCCCGTGCAGCGTGCGCAGATGCTCCAGCAGAGCGAGCCATTCCTCCGGGCGTGGTTTGCCGCGAAACGGCCGGCAGAACCAGCAGAGATGGTCGCCGAAGAGCAGTTTCTGGCTGCGCTGGTACCAGAGCTGCGGACTTTCTTCAGACACGACCACCGCCTTGCCCGGCCGCAGGGGCCGTCCAGCCAGCAAGCCGCCGGTCTTGAGGCGGGACAGGAGCACGGCCACCAACGTGGTCTTGCCCGACTTCCACTGGCTGGTCAGCAGCGTGACGTTGCCCGGAGCCAAATAGCCCTGCCACAGCCAGGAAGTCTGGGGCTGGGCTTCGGCCTTCAAGTCGGTCAGCCACAGACCCCGGAAAGGACTGGGTGCGGCCGGGACGGAAGGTGCAGCCGACGCGGGCGGAACGATGGCGGGAGGAAGGTCGGAGGTAGACATGAGCAGATCGCATCCGAATTCGGGGGCACCAGCAAAGGGTACGCTCCAGGAACCCGAGTTTAGCACAGTCGAGATTTTGCCGTGAAGCGCAGTCGGCCAGATAAAAAAGGATCGGCCTCGCCGGAGCCACCGATCGTTGCGCTGCGGAGGCCTCCCAGCCCGAAACTGGCCCGCCAGCGCAATCCGCGCAACGATCGGGTTGCTCCTGCCCCAAATCCTTCTGCACCAAACCGTTTGGTCTTTCGAGATCGTTGCGCGCGGCGCGCAACGATCTCATTTACTCAAGAAGAGAGCGAAGCCAGGCAAACCCTGCCTTCCTTGCCGGGGATGAATTTGTAGGTCAACTGGGTAAAGATCCGGTGACTCTTCTGCCGAAATAGTACCTGGCGGATGGCGGCGGTTAGGTAAGACACGCAAGAGTTACACTGGCGTCCTTCTCTCCCGTTGCACGCCTGGAGTTTTCCAACCTGGCTTTCTCAGACACGAGCTTGGGCCCCCCAGACCGTGCCGCGTAGGGCACCGGTCGGCCCACCCGCAAGGAGCGAACTACGATGAGTCATCGGTACAAGACGCTGGCGATATTGGTCGTGACTTCCGTTGGCCTGTGGGGCTGTGCCCAGGGTCCCGCGAACGGACCGGGCAGCGTCGAACGGATCCGGGCCCTGGAATCGAAGAACGCCAAGCTGGAGGACGACTTCCGCGCCGCGGCCGCGGCACGGGATCTCCTCAAGAAGAAGCTCACCAGCGCGGAGGAACAACGCACCCAATTGGGACAGCAGATGGATCAGCTCCAGACCGCTGTCAAGGAACGGGACGACCTGCGCCAGCAAGTCACCGTTCGCACGAACGAGCGCGACACGCTGCAAAACCAGTTCGAGCAACTGCGCAAGGGGATCCGGGGCCTCCTCGGTCAGGCCGATACGGCGGGGACGCCAACGACCGCGGGGACGCCCCTCTCACAGCCGGTCACCTCCGCCGTCGAGACGCCGACGCCGGGAAAGTCGTAGTGGGGTGAAAGTTCGCCAACAAGCCCGTGGCACTGCCTCAGGGAGGATCTCCCCGGCAGCTGCTGCGGGCTTGTCGCATTTTGCTTCTCTTGGTGGGATGAATCGTCAGCGGGATGCCATCCAAGGTTTCAAGGTGCGCTAGCGGAAATCTCGATGGAAGCCAGGCGCTTCAGATTGGCCACGATCCGCTTGTACTCGCGCTCCCAGACCTGCGCTTTGAGCTTGTTGCGGATGTTGGCCTGTGTTTTCTCATCGAGTGGCATCTGTCCGGCAAATTCGCGTTTGACCAGTCGAAGGACGTGGAAGCCGTTCGCCAGCTCGACCAGGGCGATCTCGCCCTCCTGCATGCGGAACAGGATCGGTTCAGCCTGGGGCGGCTTGATTTCGCCTCGGCGCTGGCCATAGCCTTCGCTGTTGCGATACGAACTGTCGCCGTCGTCGTGCTGGACAGCCAGTTGGCGAAAGTCTCCACCCGC
>JBGQLF010001585.1:0-2028 GCA_041499985.1 Gemmataceae bacterium | reverse complement strand
GTTCTTAGGGATGCGGGGATCAGCAGCTCTCAAATGAAGTTCGACTCCCTTGGCCGTCCTTGGAATAAACGTGGAGTAAGATAGGAATCAAATCAGAATGCAATCCTGTTCCTTGAACTCAGGCGGATCTTCCCCCCGTTTTGGAACGGGAGAACCCCCGTAAACAATTTGATGGCTTGTGCTTGTGGAGTCATGCGCGACGAATGCCTCCTGCCTACTTCTCTGGCAGTACCACACCGAGCGCGGAGAGAATTTCGTTCTGGCGGACATCCGGTTTTGGCAATCGGGTCACCGTAGTGTCGGCATCGATAGGGTAGTGCAACAGACACAGGCGGGCCAGCGAGGCCAGTGCATCCGGCAGGGTGATGGCATGCCGATTCGAGTCAGTTGTACCAAATGCGGCTCTAAGCCGCCGTTCCATCTCCCGGCTGATTTTCAGGGCCAGCATGCAGGCGAGCACATGGCCTCGAGTTCGACTCTCTTTGCGCACAAACACCGGTCGCACTTCCAGCAAGCCCGTCTTCAGGGCGCGAAAGTCCCGCTCTATCTTCTGTAAGCTGACGTAGCTGTCGTGAACCTCCTGCCCGCTCATTTGTTCTTTGGGCACGTCACTGGTCACCACATAGCAGCCAGCCAGTGCCATCGCCCGTTCGGTCGCCGCTTCGTTCTGGACCAGGGTCAACTCCCGTCCCTCCAGCCGGAGGTCAACCAGACCCGTCAGCTTATGGCGGACCATCCAGGCCTGCAATTGTCTGGATCCGGCTTCGGGCTGGCACCGCTCGGAAGCCTGGACCTGCTGATTGCGCCGTTCGATCTTCTCTTTCAGCTTAGCCAGTTTGTCCTGCAGCCGATGGTGTTCTCGCGCCGCTTCTGAATCGTTCTTGCGGAGCAGATAACGCACGCCGTCGGCCTCCACCTCGCAGACCATCTCGTGGAACAACCCCAGTTGCAAAGTCCCCGCTGCCAGCAGACGCCGAATCTGCGGATCCGTCAGGGCCGTGATGTAGCGCAAACCCGCCTCCTTAAGCGCCTGCTGCCCCTTGCTCTTGACCATGCCTCGGTCGCCGACAAACACCAATTCCTCAACCTGAAACTGTTCCTTGACCAACTTGATCTGATCGGCCACCGTAACCGGATCGGAGGTATTGCCGGCAAACACTCGCACCGCTAGCGGCTCGCCTTCACTGTCGGCCAACAGGCCAATAACGATTTGCAGCTTGCCGCGCTTGCCGTCCCGGTTATAGCCAAACTCTCCCAAAGCGTTGTGTTCTCCCTCCAAATAGCTGCTGGTGACGTCGTAGAGAAACAGGGCGGGCACCGCAGCCCGGCGGCGCAAGTAACGCTGATAAAGAGTTCGCTCGATCTTTTCCTGGCGAGCGCAGAGATCGTCCAGAGCGGCATACAGATCGTCTTCATCGAAGGGGCTCAAACCGAGCACTTCAGCGACAGCGTGATCCTCGGCCCAGCGCACAGCCGACAAGCGGGAGCCCTGATGGGCCAGACGCACCAGCACGACAAACAAGGCCAGCTTGCCCAGACGGCGCAGGCCAAGAGCAGCCGTGATACCGAGTTCTTCGGCAATTTTGTGAAGCCCATAAAGCAGACCAAAGACCCGACCGAGAGTGGGATCGGCGGCTGGAAGATGATCGAAGTCGCCCCGCAAGGCGCGGCGGAGAGCCTCGACGCGAGCGGGATCCCAGTGGGAGATGTTGGCCAGAGTACGAGACTTGACCTTTCCTTGCTGGCGGTAAGATTCCCGGATCAGAATCGCGGGCGGCGAGCTGCGGTTCGGAACGGTGGCGATGTACATGCGTATATACTATCCATATTATGCCACCATGTCAAGGAAAATATTAATACTTACATGCCTACATTAACGACCTCAAAACACTCCTCCACCCTGAATCATGTGTTACTTACTCGAACAAGGCTGGGGGAAGATCCGCCTGACGAACGCAGGTTCCTTTCACGCTTTTGCTTACACGCCAAAGTCCGGCATGGTCGATATCGGAACACTGGCAGACATCG
>JBGQLF010001584.1:0-2030 GCA_041499985.1 Gemmataceae bacterium | reverse complement strand
TCCTTCCCTGGATTCCCCAAGGAAAGCGTGGATGCCCTGGGGTGTCGTGGCCGGGACCGTCCTCTTGGGTTCCTGGGCCATGGCATTTCCGGAGACGGTTCCCAAGATGGAGGAGGACGGAACATTTTCACTGGCTGCGGTCGTACCCAAGGTCCTGGCCTGTGTGTTGCACATAGCCGGGGCCGCCCGGTTTATGCGGGATTTTTACCGGTCCGGCCGATCGGAGGATTACCTGTTCGCCGGCTTGGCCCTGCTGTTCGGGGTGGCGGAAGGGTTGTTCGCGTCCTCGGAACTCATGAACAGCGTGTGGTGGTTCTGGCACGCACTGCGGCTGATGACGTACTTGTTGGTCTTGTGGTACGTGAGCCGCGGGTATCTACAGTTGCTTGAAGAGGCCAAGCTGGCCGAGGTGGTGTACCGGTTGGGTGACCTCAGCCATGATGTAAAGAACATGCTCACGCCGGTTGTCATGGGCGCGGGGCTCATGCAGAAGGAGCTGAACGACCTTTTCCACAGTCATCCTGAGCTGTCAGGCGAGAAGGTTCAGGCCAGCAAGGCGCTGGTCACCGAGGTGATCAGCATGCAGCGGCAGACCGTGCGGCTCATTGAGGACCGGATGCGGGAGATCGCCGATTGTGTCAAAGGCCTGAGCGCCCCGCCTCAGTTCGCCCTCTGCCGGATTGCAACGGTGATGGACCTGGTGCTTAAGGCGCTGCAAATGGTGGCGGAGGAAAAAGGCATTGTGCTGCGAACGGAAGGCTTGGCGAGCTTGCCCCCCATCCTGGCCGATGAGCGCCGGCTCTACAACGCGTTCTACAATCTGGTCAACAACGCGATTCCTGAAACCCCCCGGGGAGGCCTCGTAACGATTTCCGGCCACGCTGATCCGGAGGCCGGCGCGGTCGTCATCTCGGTCGCCGATACCGGTCGGGGCATGCCCCCGCACGTCCTTGAGAGCCTTTTCACCGCGCGCGCTAGCAGTCGGAAGCCCGGCGGCACGGGTCTGGGCACCAAGATCGTCAAGGATGTTGTGGATGCCCACGGGGGGCAGATCACCGTCGAGAGCCAGGAGGGCAAAGGCGCGACCTTCGTTATTCGACTGCCGCTTCAGCCCCCCGGTGCTATCGCACAGTAGCCCGTGCAGGCGGCCACCTGTGGGGCAGATTTCCCCGAACGCGTCAGTTTCAAGCTCCCTCCTGATAAGGGCGCAAAGGAAGTTACGGCTTCGTGGCTTCCAGTGTGCCGATGTCGGAGGTGACCGAGCGTCGCTTGAAGCGAACGAACCCAAGCTGTGAGAGCCAGGCCTCCACCTCGCTCCAGCTATAGCACCGGCCGGTGGGAGTGAACTTGTACATCATTACCGAAAAGACGGAGGCTTTGGCAGGCTTGGTCAGGCTGTCGTCCAGAAAGAACTCCACGATGAAGACCTTCCCGCCTGGGCGGAGGGCGTCGCGGACCCGCTTCAGGATCGTTCGATTCTCCTGTTCATTGAACACGTGGATCACATTCGAGACCAGCACGACATCGAACCCAGTACCAAGTGCGGCCTTGAAAATGGAACCGGCACGGGCACGCAGCCGATTCTCCAGGCGATGTTGCCGGATGAGGCGTCGCGCCACCGTGACGGTTTGATCCAGCACGATGCCTTCCAGCCGCGGGTAGTGTTTGGCCAGGGCGATCGCATATGACCCCGGCCCGCCCCCCAGATCCAGAAATCGCCGGGCTGGTCGGGGGAGGCGGATCGTGGCCACGGTGGGCAAAGCCAGAACGTAACTCCGCTCGTGCATCGCGAGCGAGAACCGCCGCCGGAACTCGGGCGATTTGGTCACGGGGGTCCATCCCGGCCGGCCCTTTCGAATGGCCTGGGGCATGTCCGTCCAGTCCTGCCAGTGATGGCCGAGGAGCCACAGGAGATTGGAAATTGCCTCGGGGCTGCGGCGATCCAGGTAGCGGCGGACCAGCGGCGTGTTGCGATACCGTTTTCCTCGCAGGGCCAAGAGTCCCAGCCCTACGAGCGCGTTGAGCAATAG
>JBGQLF010001583.1:0-2033 GCA_041499985.1 Gemmataceae bacterium | reverse complement strand
CAGCGCCAGCGGTTTGATAATGTGACGTCCATGCGCCGCGATGAGGTGAACGCGCCAGCTTCGCTGTTTCATCTCGTGGACACCATGATGTCGCTCAACCCGCAGCACCGCTACCAGACCCCGTCGCAGCTGTTAGAGGCGATCCGTGCCACCCGCCGCGATCTGGAAGGGAAAGACGTCAGCCGACCTGCCGCCCTCACGACACCGACCGTGTTCATCATCGAACGGGACGAACGCCTCCAAGACGCCCTGCGCGAGAAGCTCAAGGAACTGGGCTATCGCGTCTTCCTGGCCGCCGATCCGGCCCGCGCCATGGACCGCTATCGCCAGCAGCCGTACAACGCCCTCATCGTCGATGCGGGCACCACGGGCGAGGATGGCCTGTTCCTCTTTGAACGCATCATGAACGAGTCCGAGCGGCAAGGGGTCAGCTGTGGCGGCATTCTGGTGCTGTCGGAGGATCAGAAGGATTGGGCGCACCGGATCGCGGCGCGGCCGAACATCGCCGTGATGGTTCGGCCGGTCACCTTGAAGCAGCTGCATCGCAAGTTGCAGGAGCTGGTGCCGGTGAATTCGAGCGTGTAAGCGTCCGGCAGCGAGGAGAGAATGGCCAACACCGTAGCACAGATGACCCGGGAAGAGCTGCGAGAACTCATTGAAACCGTCGTTGAGACAGCCGTGGAACAGAAGCTGCGGGAAATCCTGGGCGATCCGGACGCAGATTTGGAAATCCGCAAGACCCTTCAGAAGAGGCTTTTGCGCCAACAACGCGCCGTGGCAGCGGGAGAGCGGGGCCAAACGTTGGAGGATGTGGTTCGACAGCTCGGCTTGGAGTAACCGAGGTGTATGAGGTCCGGTTTTTGGACGCGGCATCCCGTGATTTGGGACGCCTGGATTCGGTCCTTGCCCGCCGCCTCCTGGCCCGCATCCGTTGGCTTGCCACCAATTTCGAGCAGATCCAGCCGGAAGCTCTCGCGGGTAACTTGGCCGGTCTGTATAAACTGCGGATGGGCGACTATCGTGCTGTCTATGAGATCCTTCACGAGGAGCAGACCCTCGTGATTCATTTTGTCGGTCATCGTCGAGATGTGTATCGGCGACGATAAGTGCCCTAAATGCCCTCGCCCCGCTTCCCTTGTCCCTTCCTCGCCGGCCGTTTCCTGGTTGTCCTCAATCAGCTGATGCCGCCGGCTGAGTTAATGCCGTCGAAGACGATGTTGGCCAGGCCGCGCAGGATCGAGTCCCCATTGTAGAGCACGCCGTTTATGGCCTGCTTGTTGGCTGCTTTCAGGATCTGGAAGACATTGAGGGTGGTGTTGTTCGCCACCCCGAAGGCCGTCCCGCTGGACCCAATGTTGTAGGATGCTGCCCCTAGGCCGGTGGCGGTCACCGTGAAGCCATAGGCCGTGCCCGCCGTCCCGCCCAGCGACAGGGTCGAGGCGTACACATTCAAGGCGGTCGCCAGCACCTCGGCATCCAGATAGGCTGAGCAGGGTTAGGTCGAAGGCCGCCACTTGAGCGTTAGTCTTGCCGGCCAGGTTGTTGGTCCCTGCCCCGGCCCCGTACAGGCTAGCAGTACAATGCGTCGCACCAGGTGGTGTTCGACCTGCTCAATCCCCTGTGGGACACGGCGGCCGTCCGCACGCTGTCGCTGACTTGGTCGCAGATGATGACGGACTTCAACGCATGGGAGTATGTCGCCTAAGGCGAGCGGCAGGACCTGGTTTAAAGAGCAGCCGGAAAGGAAAACCGAGAGTACAACGGCTTGGACAAAGCCTTACACCTTGCCGGCCTTTGCACGACGGATCCCTTGAGTTTCTACTACCCCACGAAGCGGCGCAAGAAGCTCACCCCCGCAGCCACGTCGCCCAGCCGATTGTCTCCGCTATCCCGTTCGATCGCCAGCCAGCCGTGGTAGTCGATCTCTTCCAACACGCTCAGGTAGTGCATCCAGTCGATGTCGCCGTGCCCCAGCGGTACTTCCTGGGCAGCCCGGCTCGTGCCGGCCTTGCGGGCATCCTTGGCGTGACTGT
>JBGQLF010001582.1:0-2047 GCA_041499985.1 Gemmataceae bacterium | reverse complement strand
GGAGACAAGGAGACAAGGAGCTGGGATCCTGTCTCCCCCTCTCCTTGTGTGTCACCGGGTCCCCTGCGCGGCCGACGGCTGGAAAAGCTGCTTGGCAAACGTGTGGTTCTCTGCGGCGGCCTGCAACGCGGGCGCCGCGGCGTCGAGCTCGCCGGCGGTATAGCCAGCCTTCGTGAGATAGGTCCGAGCCAGGGTCTGTGGATTCGGCGGCGGCGACGGCTGGTTCGCGCTGCGGCGACGTTCGCGATCGAACTTCGCCAGCTCGGCCAGGTGGGTCTGATCCGCGGGGCCAAAGCTGCCGGCGTTATCATTGCCCACGCGGACTTCCATCGGCGGCGGCCGTTCGGGGTCCCGTGCTTGTGGTCCCGCCAAGGTTTCGCGCTCCGCGATCATTTTGCCTAGCTGGTGACAAAGCACCGCGGCCAGTTGGCCTTCCGTGGCGCACTGATTGACCAGCCCGACCGTCAGATCGATTTCACTGGTGCCGACATGGAAGATTTCCGGCTGGGGCGCGCCAATAGTACGGAAGAGCGGACGCACCCCGAGCTGCGGGTTGGCGGCGAGGAGCTTTCGGCCGAGGCTGTCCACGCGGGCGGCAGGCTCGAGGGGCGCGGGAGCGAAGGACGCCCTCGTGGCTGGCGGCGAAGGAGGCGGAGCGCCGAACGGATTGGCGGCCACCAAGGTCGTCGGCGCCTCCGAAGTCAAGCAGCCTGTTGCCAGACCGAGGAACGGCCACACTAGAGCCCAGCGCGCTCGACCCATGATGACCTCTTGTAGTTGGGATAGGTTGGCCCATTTCCGACAGCGGCTGCCGGAAATACACTGGCAACCCAGGCAAAGGCAGAGGAAACTACTAACCGGTTCGGATTCTGTCCAGACGACTTTTGAGGGGAGACGTGCGATGCGTGTGTGCCGCTACCAACACAATGGCACGATCGAGGTGGCCCTGTACGACGCGACGCGGGTGATCAGCATCAACCGCGTCGCCCAGGAACTGATGCTTTCGGTACCGACACCGATGTCCAACAACCTCCTCGACTATCTGCCACCCGAAGGCAAATCGGCCGACGCGGCCCGCGAAGTCGAGGCCCGGTTCCGCAAGCTGTCGGCAGCCGATCAGCAGCGACTGTCCCGGCCGCTCGAGGAAGCCAAACTGCGCGTGCCGATTCCCGAGCCGAAAAAGGTCATCCTGCTGGCCGGCAATTACGCAGCGCATATCGTCGAGGGCGGCGGCCTGGCCGCCGACCGTCAAGAGACCTAGCCCTCCTTCGTCTGGAAGCCGCCGAGCACCACGCTGACGCACCCCGGCGATCCCGTGCGCATCCCTGCGGTATCCCCCAAACACATTGACTGGGAGGTCGAGCTCGGCGTCATTCTCGGCAAGCGTTGCTCCCAGGTCAGCGAGCAGGACGCCCTAAACTATGTGGCCGGCTACACGGTCTGCAACGATATCTCCGATCGCAGATTTCAGATCAATCCGGGCCGTAAGAAGCGCGACAAGGACAGCTTCTTCGACTGGCTGCACGGCAAATGGCACGATACGTTTCTGCCGGTGGGACCCTGTGTGGTGGCGGCCACGTCGGTGCCGGATCCGCAGCGGCTGCCGCTGAAACTGAGAGTCAACGGCCAGGTCATGCAGGACGCCAGCACCGCCCAAATGATTTTCCCGGTGGCGGCGCTGGTGGCGATCCTGTCCAGCTTCGTCACTCTGGAGCCAGGGGATATCATCTCGACCGGCACCCCCAGCGGTGTGGGGCACGCACGCAAACCGCCAATCTATCTCAAGCCGGGCGACCTTGTTGAAGCGGAAATTGGCAGCATCGGCGTGTTGCGCAATCCAGTGGTGTAGGAGGCGCTTTCCGGGAATAGTCATTTCAGTAAAGGACTCTGCGATGTCCAACGCTCCTCGCACGGCGGCCCTCGCGCTGGCTCTGCTTGCTCCGTTACCGGCATACGCCCATGGTTGGCCCTCCTACGGCCGGGGCACGACCGTCGCCTACTATCCGGCTGTAACCTTGGTCGCGTACCAGCCTTATCCGGTCTTGGT
>JBGQLF010001581.1:0-2069 GCA_041499985.1 Gemmataceae bacterium | reverse complement strand
GCTGTCATGGTCCCGGCGAACTGCACGTTCAGGCGCGGGAGCGTGGCGAGGTCTTCGCTGGCCTGGACGAGACCATTGTCAATCCCCGCCACCTCTCCCCTCCGTTGCGGGAGTCCGTTTGCCAGCAATGCCACCTACAGGGAGAGAGCCGCATCGTCCGCCGCGACCGGCGGCTGTTCGCTTATCGTCCCGGTTTGCCTTTGCATCTCTTTGTATCCGTGTTTCTGCGCCTGCCGGACCTGAACGATAACCAGAAGGCCGGCAGTCACGCCTGGCAAATGTCGCTGAGTCGCTGTTTTCGCGCCAGTGAGGGCAAGCTGGGATGCATCTCCTGCCACGATCCGCACGAGAAGCCGGCTCCCCAGACGAAGATGGTCTACTTCCGAGGCCGTTGCTTGAGTTGCCATGGGGAGTCCAGTTGCCGGCTACCCCTGCACATGCGGCGGACAAAGAACCCGGCGGATAGCTGTATCGACTGTCATATGCCGCGGGCCCCAAGCTCGAACATCGCGCACACGGCGGTGACCGACCATCGCATCGTCCGCCAGCCGGACCACGCCGTCCCCTCTGGAGTGCCGCCCCGCCGCCTGCGTCCCGGAGAAGTGCCGCTGTACCATTTCCACCGGGACCTGGTCGATCCGCAGGACAAAGACGTGGCCCGCGATTTGGGACTGGCGCTGACCGAACTGGTCCGGGATTATCCCACGTTGGCCAAACACGCCGCCACTCTCGCACTGCCCTTGTTGGAGGAAAGTGTACAGCGGTGGCCGGAGGATGTCGCTGCCTGGGAAGGCAAGGGCTTCGCGCTCTGGCGCCTGGAGCGCAAAGAAGAGGCCTGGGCCGATTTGGCAACCGTCCTGGCCCGGGCGCCGCAACGTGAGACGACGCTGACTTATGCGGCGGCGCTGGCCACCGCGCTGGGCCGAAACGAGGTGGCCAGCGCCTACTGGCAGCGGGCCATCGCAGTCAATCCCTGGTCGTCGCAATATCGTTATCAGCTGGCCAGGCTGCTGGCCCAGCGCGGGGACTGGCGCCAGGCCGTGGAAGCAGGCGACGCCGCGTGCCGGCTCAACCCAGCGAGTGACGCCATCCGCACGCTGCTCATCACCAGCTTGATCCGCGCCGGCAATACCGAGCGCGCACGCAAAGAGTTCGACATCTTGTTGGCGCTGAATCCAGCGGACCAGGACGTGCTGCGCCGCTGGTTGGCCGAGCAAATGGGCCAACAGGAGAGCACCAGGGAGCATCCCTGAGGATGCCGTTTCGGCTTGGTTGACCAAGCTGAGGAACGCAGCTACCAGCAAAGCTGCACAGCCTCGTCATCGCAACAAAAGAGCTGTCCCTCGTCTCCGTTCCTTGCTTCCGTGGCAGAAAGGTGCAAGAGCGAGTATGTATGGTCTGGCCTGGCTGCGCGGTCGATTCCCGGGCGGTTCCTGGATCGTGCCGGCCAACGGGAAAAGAGCGGCCCGAGGTTTCGGTTCCGGCCTGCTGCTGGTGCTTGGGAGTCTGGGATGCGGCTATCCCCCCGCGACCTCGGTCTCCCGGAGCGTGGAATCCTCAGAAGGTGCGTGGTTCGTGGACGCCACCGCCGCCGCCGGGCTCGCTTTCGTCCACGATGCCGGTCCCGTGGGCCATTATTTTTTGCCACAGCTCCAGGGATCGGGCGCTGCCCTGTTTGACTTCGACAACGATGGCCGTCTCGACATTTACCTGCTGCAAAACGGCGGTCCCAACTCCAGCTCCAAGAACCGGCTTTTTCGCCAGGGGCCCGATGGCCGCTTTACCGACGTGAGCGCCGGATCGGG
This sequence comes from Gemmataceae bacterium, assembly GCA_041499985.1. Classification (GTDB taxonomy): domain Bacteria; phylum Planctomycetota; class Planctomycetia; order Gemmatales; family Gemmataceae; genus JBGQLF01. The sequence continues at coordinate 264 of JBGQLF010001581.1, read as the reverse complement.
CCTGGACATCGCCGGCTATGGCATGGGCGTGGCCATCGGCGACGTCAACAATGATGGCTGGCCGGACGTCTTCATCACCGAGTACGGCCGGGTACGGCTGTTCCTGAACAACGGCAACGGCACCTTTACCGACATCACCGAGGAAGCTGGCCTCGACAATCCTCACTGGGGCACTTCGGCCAGTTTCGTCGATTATGATCGCGATGGCTGGCTCGACCTCGTGGTGATCAACTATGTCAATTACGCCGCGGCCCGCCACTGCGC
>JBGQLF010001580.1:0-2069 GCA_041499985.1 Gemmataceae bacterium | reverse complement strand
CTGCCATGACTCCGTCAAGCGCATTGCCGAGCAGTATTACCAGGTGAATAACTGCCTGTACCTGGGCCGGCAGTACCTCTATCCGGTGGCCTTGGAAGGGGCCCTGAAGCTGAAGGAAATCAGCTACATTCATGCCGAGGGATATCCGGCCGCGGAGATGAAGCATGGGCCGATCGCCCTGGTGGACGAGCAGACGCCGTCGGTGTTCCTGATTCCGCGGGGGGCGGTGTTCGACAAAGTGATGAGCAACCTGGAGGAGATCAAGGCGCGGGGTGGCCCGGTGATCGCAGTGGCTTGCGAAGGGGACGAGGAGGTGGCCAGCCGGGTGGACGAGGTGATCTACGTGCCGGAGGTACCGGAGTACTTGCAGCCGTTGGTGGCAGTGGTGCCGTTGCAACTGTTGGCGTACCACATCGCGCTGCTGCGTGGCTGCGATGTCGACAAACCCCGCAACCTCGCCAAGAGCGTCACCGTCGAATGAGAAACGATGAATGAGGAACGATGAACGTGGCTTGTCTTCCATTCATCATTCATCGTTCCTCATTCATCGCTTCTTACTTGCTCGGCAACAACTCAAGGCTGCCCACCAACGACAGGTCGCGTGTGCCGAGCTTCTCCGCTTTCGCTGCGCTCAGGGTGAACGCCACCACGATCTGTTCGCCGCCGGGACCCGCGATCAGGTAGAAATTCTGCATCACCTTGTTGCCTTCCAGCAGCCCAATTGCGGAGATGCGATAGACCCAGCGGCCGCCTTCCGTAGGCACTTCGCCGGACTGCAAGACCTGCTCCGCTTCCCAGGTGGGCGTCTCGGCCATGGCCTTCTCGAACGCTTCCGCGGACAGATGCTCGCCCGGTTTGGCCGGCGTCCACGGCGTGATCGTCGCCTGGGCCACGAAGTCACCCCGGTCCAGCAAGCGCAAGATGGCCTGTTCGTTCGTCTGTCCGACCAGGCGCCACTCCCGGCTATGGATCAGATCGAAACGTCCTTTCGGATCGCGATAGTGCAGATGGGTCAGCGCCGGCACCGGCTCACCATCCGGAACCTGGACGAGGGCGATATCCGAGAGCTGCTTCGGTTCCTCCATGTCGGCGCGCGTCAGGGTTGTGCTGGTCTCGACGATTGAAGCGGGACTGGCAGGTCCCTGATCGCGATCGTCCTTCACCTTCCATTCCAGTGCCACGAGTCGATGGGCGCCGAGATCAAAGCGATAGGTACTCTGAATGGCCAACTTGACCAGGGCCCCTGTGTCGATGCCGCTGGCCGAGCCGATTACGCCAACCGTGGCCGTATTGCCCTGCACCGCTTCCAGCTTGCACGTCAGGTCGTGCGTCGTCAGTCCCTCGAAGCCGCACAGACTCTGGGCGATCAGGTTCGGAACTTTCCAGGTGTCGCCGACCGCCACGGCGCGCCCGGGCAGCAGGCCGGTCAGCGCCTGCGTGTCGAGGTGTTCGCCGCTCAGTTCCAGCTCTTCGCGGGTCAATGGTCCAGAGGGAGAATACACGAGGGGCGAGTCGTTGATGCGGTGCACCACGAGCAATCGGCGCTGCGGACGAAGTGTTCGCTCCGACCGCTCGTCGTTGGCGCTAATCACTGCCTTGGCCGTTTCGTAATACCGGGCCGTCTTCTGCGGCCAGCCCTCGGCGCTGACCGTCAAGATCCGCTCGGAAAACTCATGGGTCGCCGTCGCGGCCAGCTTCAGCGGAACGACCTTGCCCTCCTGGAGCACGCGGATTTCGCCGGACAGCTTCATGTCGAGGTGGATGCGGAGACAATCCCCAACCCGAGGCGTCTCCAGAAGTGAATAGGTCTGTGCCCACCCTGCACGAGCCGTGGCGAGCGTTACGATAATACTCCCCAAAGTGCGCCAAGCAGTCATGCCCAACCCCTCTCCTCCAGAGCCCTGTGCGATCGGCCTGAACGTGGGGCGGGAGTCTACTGTGCGAGGCAGGGCGCGTCAAGCGGGGGTGGCCAGAGGCCAGTTAACAAAAACGGCCCACGAACGGAGACGTTCGTGGGCCGTCGCGGGATTGCTTGCTCCGTTAAGAAGCCGGCGGCGACTCCGGCGTGG
>JBGQLF010001579.1:0-2079 GCA_041499985.1 Gemmataceae bacterium | reverse complement strand
TGGTTGTGGGTTTGGGGGTGGTGTTCGGATTCTTATAGTTCTGTGGGTTTGGGTTGTTTTTTCGCTTTGGGTCGCTCGCGGGGTTAATTTTATATGTCCCCCGCCACGAATCTGTTACCTGCCTTTGAACCATGCCCTGTGTGTCTCCCGGTTTTCACACACCTTCTGGTGGAGGATGGGATGCGATGAAGCGCATGGGATCATTGCCTCTGTTCGCCTTGGTTGGGATCTGCCTGTTCCAGGGCGTTGGCTCCGGCAGCCAAGACGACAAGAAAAAAGAAAAGGGAGAGGAGAAAGTGGTCACCACCAAGTCGGGGTTGAAGTACATCGATCAAAAGGAGGGCACCGGGGAAGCAGCCAAGGCGGGCGATACTGTCACGGTCCACTACACCGGCTGGCTGAAGGACGGCAAGAAGTTCGATAGCAGCGTGGATCGCGGCCAGCCGTTCCCCTTTCCACTCGGCGCTGGCCGGGTCATCAAGGGCTGGGATGAAGGCGTCGCTGGCATGAAAATGGGCGGCAAACGCAAGCTGATTATTCCGCCGGAACTCGCCTACGGCAAGAGCGGCGCGGGCAACGTCATCCCGCCGAATGCCGAACTGACCTTCGAGGTCGAGCTGCTTCAGATCAAGAAGGGATCGTAACGGATTCGGCAAGGACAAACGATCCCCGCAAGTGGTTGGGTGGCAGGGGCTTCGCAAAGCCTCAGCCCCTGCCACCCTGCCCTTGCCGGTGGATGGATTGAGGGGCTATTCGTCCTCGCCGGCAGGTCCTGCGGCGTGGCTGAGCAGGTGATCCAGGGCCACGCGCAAGGTCTCCGCATCACTCGTCGTGCCGAGCATCTTGCGTGCCTTCTCCAGTTTATCCGCATCAACCATCAAGCTCTTGCGAACCTGTTGCGGCTGTTCCTGGCCGCCTTCTTTCCGTGCTGCCATGAGATCCTCCGGTTGGAAAGGAGAGGTTGGGATTGTAGTGCGCTACCGGGTCCCAGAGCAAGGTGCGTTCCCCCCTCCTGCCCCACTTTTCCTCGGAAGACCCTGCTCTTGCTCGCCGGCCCGGTTTGTGTTACACGCTTCGACCTCTTATCGTCCCGTCCGTTCGCTTGGCGCAGGAACGCCGCTGCGCTGTCTCAGGGAAGAACACGTTCTCCATGATCCAGAGCCGTAAACAATCCGATCGCAACCTTTTGGTATCGGTACATCCGGACGCGCCGGCGCTTGCAACCCACGAACAACGCCGCCGTCAGGAACAGCGCCGCTTGTTGCAGGTCTGCGGCCTGGCGTGTGCAGTCGGTGTCTTCGGAGCCGGGGCCGCGTTGCTGTTGCGCGCCGCTGTGGTCATGGCCACCAATCTGTTTTTCTATGGCCGAATTTCCCTGATCCCGGTGACACCGGCGGACCATGCCCTTGGCCTGCTCGTCGTGGTCATTCCACCGCTGGGCGGTCTCCTGGTCGGACTCCTGGCCCGCTACGGGTCGACGGCCATCCTGGGGCACGGCATTCCGGAAACACTGGAAGCCATTCTGGTGGGCCGCAGCCGGATCCCCCTGCGCCTGGCACTGCTGCGGCCACTCGCCAACGCCCTTGCTCTCGGCTCGGGCGCCCCCCTCGGGTTGGAAGGGCCCATCGTTCAGAGCGGCGGTGCCCTGGGATCGCTCGTGGGCCAATGGCTGCGCGTGACGGCGGCCGAGTGCAAGGTATTGCTAGCGGCTGGAGCAGCCGCGGGCATGGCGGCGACGTTCGGAGCCCCGGTCGCCGCGGTTCTATTGGCCATCGAAATTCTCCTCTTCGAATTCCGGGCACGCTCCTTGCTGCCGGTCGCTCTCGCCAGTGCCGTGGCGGCGGGATTGCGTGGTGTCCTCATGGGATGGACCGCCCTGTTTCCCATCTCCGACCTGGTGGCGGTTCGCAGTGGGTACTTGCCCCTGTTTGCGCTCCTGGGCATGGGCGCCGGGTTGCTGGCCGTGTTTCTGTGCTGGGCGGTCCGCGTCCTCGAAAACGCGCTGGGCCGGTTGACACTGCACAGGACGTGGTGGCCTGCGCTGGCGGGCATGGCCGTGGGTTTGATCGGACTGGTATT
>JBGQLF010001578.1:0-2090 GCA_041499985.1 Gemmataceae bacterium | reverse complement strand
GTGGCTCTCGCGGGCCGATCTCCACCTGGACTCCCCGACTCCTCCTCCCCATCTCGAACACGCCTCGACCACAGACTGGCCTCACCGCCCACTTTGTGGTAACTTCAAATTGGGATACCACCTTAACCGCAGCGACGGCGTTCCGGACACCTTGCTGGGATCCGGGGAGATGCTCATGACCAGCCAACCACTTGCTCCCGCCGCCCTCCTTTTTGTTCCCCACCGAACCTCCTGTCCTCTAGGCCGAGCAGGGATCTTCGCTCTGCTATTCTTACTGGGTGCGGAGGTAGGCAGCCGTGCGGACACACTCTCGGCCCTGACCGTGTACCCAGCACGGGTCACGCTCCAAGGAAGCCGCGCCGAACAGCAACTCGTAGTGACGGGCCAATTCCCGCCCGACATTCTCCGTGACCTCACCCGCGCGGTTCACTTCCGATCGACGGACCCCGCCATCGCCGAGGTTTCTCCCCAGGGAAGTGTGACGGCACAGGGCAACGGCAGCGCTGTCGTCATCGTGACTGCCGGCAGCAGTTCGGTCCGCGTTCCGGTCACCGTGCGCTACTTCGAGCAGCCCGCTCCAGTGGATTTCGCCACGCAACTGATTCCCGCCTTGAGCAAGGCCGGTTGCAATTCCGGTGCCTGTCACGGGACACCGACTGGTAAGAACGGCTTTCGGCTGTCTCTGCGCGGCTACCTCCCCGAACAGGACTACCTCAGCGTCACACGCGACATGCAGGGGCGGCGAATCAACCGAGGGGATCCGGAGAACAGCCTCCTCTTGCTGAAGGGCAGCGGGGCAGTCCCGCATGAGGGCGGGATTCGTTTCGGGCATATGTCTCACTTGTACCACCTGGTGCGTGACTGGATCGCCGAGGGGGCGGCAACGCCGAGCGCCGTACCTCCCGTGTCAAGTCTGGAGGTATTTCCCGCGCAACGCCTTCTCGAAGCGCCCGCCGATGGCCAGCAACTCGCCGTCACCGCTGTCTTCGCCGATGGTTCGCGCCGCGATGTCACGCGGCTGGCACGTTTCAGCGTCAGCAACAGCGAGGTAGCGGAGGTCTCTACGGAGGGCTATGTCACGAGCCATCAGATGGGCGAGGTCACCGTCCTCGTGAACTTCGCGAGTGCCGTCACAACCGCCCGCTTGATGTTTCTCCGCCCGGTCCCGGGCTTCGTCTGGAACGCTCCCGCCGAGCAGAACTTCATTGACCGCCACGTGTTTGCCAAGCTGCGTCTCCTACGCCTCCAACCGTCTGACCTGTGTACGGACGAAGAGTTTCTGCGCCGCGTTTTCCTCGATGTCTGCGGCATTCTTCCCAGTGCGGATGAGTCGCGGAGCTTCCTGGCCGACCGCGCCCCGGACAAGCGCCGCCGACTGATCGACCAGCTGCTGGAACGGCCGGAGTACGTCGATTTCTGGGCGCTCAAGTGGATCGATCGGCTGGGCTGCAACAACCGTTTCGTTGGCCAGATCGGAGCATATGCCTATCGCCAATGGATCTGGAGTTGTGTCAATGCCAATTGGCCGTTCGACCAGTTCGTCCGCGCACTCATCACGGCTCGAGGCCCGAGCTATGCCCATCCCGAGGCAAGCTTTTATCGCCGCATCCGCAATCCCGAGAGTCGGGTGGAGGCTGTCGCCCAGCTTTTCCTTGGCGTGCGCATCGGCTGCGCTCGCTGTCACAACCATCCCGCCGAACGCTGGACGCAAGACGACTATTACAGCCTGGCCGCGTTCTTCAGCCGGGTGCGCTACAAAAATGGGCCGTTCTTTCAAGGAATCTACAACAAAGAGGAAACGGTCTGGCTGGACCGGGAAGGTGAGGTCAAGCATCCACGGACCGACGAGGTGATGAAGCCGAAGCTCCTGGGAGGACCCGTTGTGGATGTGGCCGAGGGACGCGACCTGCGCGAGTCGCTCGCCGATTGGCTGACGCGGCCGGACAATCCCTTTTTCGCCCGGGTCGCCGTCAATCGCCTCTGGTATCACCTGCTCGGCCGGGGCCTCGTCGAGCCGGCTGACGATTTCCGGGACTCCAATCCGCCGTGCAATCCAGAGCTGCTCGACGCGCTGGCAGCCGACTTCGTGG
>JBGQLF010001577.1:0-2093 GCA_041499985.1 Gemmataceae bacterium | reverse complement strand
GATTCTCGCACACGGCCAAGGTGTACCCTCCTTCGTGGTATTGGGCAGCGGACGGTTTGAGCATCCGCCGGTGCCGAGATAGGGATGACGTCCGCTGTCCGCTAGTCACGTAAATTCAGTGGTTTTCGCCCGATTTTCCGCCCAAATATGTTGGATAGTACACCTCCGTATGGCCGATAAGATTTTGTATGGCGATCCAGTTCCCAGCGGGATACGGGGTGGAAGCGTCTCCTCCGGCGGCGGCTGGAGGCAACTCGGCGCACAGCCAGATGCCTGCGCCCAGGGTTGCAGCCGCACCGGCCTCCATTTCGGAAGCCGTGGTAGACAGCCTGGTGCTGCATGGAGCGGCAGTAGCGGCGCTCGAATTGGGCATTCTGAGCCACTGGGACGATGGGGCCTCCCAAGCCGCTGGCGCCGCCGAATTTCAAATGGCACGTGCAGCGGCGCAGTCGGGAGATCAGGCCGCCACCCTGCAGCACCTGGAGCGGGCCATACTGGCTGACCCTGCGCATGCCGATGCGGCGCGGCAGGACCCTGCTTTCAGTGCGATGCGCGGCCCGGTGCAGGAGCTCGTGGGCCGGCTGAGCGTACTGGCGCACATCCAGGCAGAGGCCTCGATCGACGCGGCAATCACTGCCTTTGAATCCGCCCGGGCGCTGGGCTCGGGCAGTCTGGCATTGTCCAGGGCTCACATCGACATTGCACAAGCCCACTTTGAGCTGGGCTCCTACGCCGGATTCGTGGAAGCGGCCCAGGCAGCCACGCGGGCGCAACAACTTGCCGAGAGTTCCCGGATTGGGCCGCGCGCCAAACTCTCCGCCACCGGCCCCGGCCGTGCGCTTCAATCCGGGCGCAGCCCGGTACGGCGCGCCGTCCGCGGCCTCTGGGACAAACTGCCGTTGCTCGCAATCCTGCTGGGTTGGCTGGTCGCCGGCATCATCGGGGGCGTGGCCAGCCTGCCGTTCCAGGAGGGGCCTGTCTCCGAGACCCGTCAGACGCTGTTTTCGATCTGGGCGATGGGTCTGCTCTCCATGGTTCTGCTAGGTTTTGTGCGCAGTATCCTACGGCTGCGGCGGGATCGTCTGCTCTGAACGCCTGGCGCTCCCTTTCCGCTTGCTGACGCGTGCGGCTCGGAATTCGCGTTATCGGAGCCGCGACCGTAGGAAGTGGTCATTTTCACGTTGTCCTCAACGAGCCAATTGGGCCGAGGCACGCGCCGGCGTCCAACCGGGCTTGAGGCGGCCGGTGATGGCGAGCCACCAGCCGTAGCGCTTGTCGAGCCTGGTGTTCTCGCCTTTGATCACCGCCTCTGAGCAAATTGGCACGGCCACATCGAAGCTGCGGCCCACCTCAACGCCGAAGAAACCGGGAGGCGTGACGCCGATCACTTCGAAGGGGTGGCCGTCGAGCGTCAGCTTCGTGCCCAACGCCGAGGCAAGCCCCGCGAATTCGCGCTGCCAAAACGGATAACTGATCACGACTCCCGGCGATCCGCAACCGCGGTGGTCGTCGGCAGGGGTAAAAACGCGGCCCAGAACGGGAGGCACGCCCAGCACATTGAAAAAGTCGCCACTCACCCAGAGACCTTGCGCGAACCGGGCCTGGCCGCCGTGGGCAAGATTGAAGGTGTCGCCGCTCCAGGCAAAGATGCCGGAAAACGCTTCCTGTTGCTTGCGGATTAGTTCCCATTGAGGGTTGGTGATCTCCGGGTGCTGGCTGGTGAAAGCTCCCGAGGCCCAGTTGCGGTCGGCGATCTTCACTTCAACGAGTTCCTGCGGGTTCTTCACCGGGAGCGTGCGCAAGCGCACTGCATCCAGCAACTGGAAAATGGCGGTGTTGGCGCCAATGCCCAGGGCAAGAGACAGCGCCGCCACCAAGGTGAAGGCGGGGTTGAGACGAAGCGCCCGGGCGCCATAGCGCAAGTCCTGCCAGATCGTCCCCGCGAAACGAGTGCCGTTCATGCGATAGAGTCCTCCCGGATTAACTTTGGGTCACCTTGTCGGATGGTACTTCTCTCTTTCGACGCCACAGAAGGGTTCCGGTTAGCGAGTCCGAGGCTCCTCCCAGGCTACAGGTGAACACCTAGGAGTTTT
>JBGQLF010001576.1:0-2110 GCA_041499985.1 Gemmataceae bacterium | reverse complement strand
GCGGCGCTGCGCCAGTTCTTTCTGTTGGCGTTCCTGGTCGAGTTGCCGCTGCGCCAGTTCTTTCTGTTGGCGTTCCTGGTCACGCTGTTTTACCAATTCGAGATAAGTGGCGAAGGGTTGGCCATCAGGTCCGTAGAGCCGTAACTCTTTCCCTTGCAGCTCGAAGCGCACCTTTAGGCGCGGGCTCACCCAGCCGGTCATGGTGGGGATTTCGCGCAGCTCTTGCCCCTCGCGCAGCCAGCCGCTCAGTTCGCCATCCTCGGGGTCGTACAGATAGTACTCCTCGACGCCATAGCGCTCGTAGAAGCGAAACTTCCGCTTCATCTCGCCATAGCGGTTGCCGGGCGAGGCAATCTCGAAAACGACCTGCGGGGGGATGTTGTCCTCCAGCCACTGCTGGTAGGAACTGCGATGGCCCTTGGGTCGACCAAACGCGGCCATGATATCGGGGGCCGTCCGAAGGGTGGGGTCTCCCTCGACCGGATACCAGAATAGGTCCCCGGCCACGAAGACGTTCACATCCTCGCGGAAAAGGGCTTCCAGCCCGCACTTGATGGTGACAATGTACTCGAATTGCACAGTATTCTCGGCCATCGGTTGACCGTCACTCTCGGGGTAGATGACCTCCGGCTTGACCGGGAAGGGAATCGAAATGCTCATGCCAGGCCCTCCGCTTCGGAATACGTCGCTGTGGGCTGATTATAATGGCTGCGGAACGGCAAAGCAAAGCAGCACGCCCCAGATGGCGAACGCAGTTCCCGAACTTCCCTTGGGATGATTTCATCCAATGAATACTCCAAGACCAAGCTGGTTCTCGTTCAGTTCGCCTCAGAGCACTACCCTGCACTGCGCGGCTTGCCAGCAAGCAATCGATCTGGTCTTACCGGCAGCAGATCACCACCCGCGTTACTGCCTGAAGTGTGGGGTTGAGTCGGCTTTCCTCAACTGGAAAGGCCGGACCGTCCAGATCGTGCCGAAGAACGCGCCTCCGGCCTTCGCGGCGGTTCTCCGGTGGGGGCAGCAGCACCTGGATGAGCTTGAGTATGTGGAGTTCATCTGCGCCTTGGAGGAAATCGCTGATTCCATCCACACCGTCGAAGTTCACTCTTGATCTTCCAGTCGCGCCCACAGAGGGCGCGACAACGGGGTCAAGAATCAATTCCGATCTGTGAAATTGGTTCCTGACACCTTTTTTCTCCTCAGGGGAGTCTGTTCGAGCAACGGAAATGACAAAGCCAGGCCACGACCAAGAGCCAGTGCGTAGCGACTGAGCGTGTCGAGGGTGGGGTTCAGGTGCTGGCCGGCCTCCAGCCGGCTGAGCGTCCCCTTATCCAGCCCTCCCCGAGCCGCCACTTGGGACAGGCTCAGACCCGCGTCCAGGCGTGCCTTCTTCAAGGTGTCCACGGCCTGCCACGCCGCGAGGAACGCCGCTTGCGACACGGGTGGCTCCATGTCCCCGGACGCGATGAGCTGCTCGGAGGTCGGCTTCTCGTGCTGGAAGCGCGCGCGGATCTCCTTGATGCGCTTGGTACTCAGCTTCTTAGCCATGGCGTTTACCCTTTCGCTTGCCTCGCCCTGAGGGGGGCCGTACTTCATACGCTGTGACCGGCCGGATCGTCGGCGGGTCTGCCTCGACTCGCTCGAAGACGACCGTGAGATACCGACCACTCGAACTCCACCCGAAAGCCAGGGGCAGACTGCTCGACCGGCTCACACCGAACGAGGTTCGGGGGTCGTTCAGCACCTCCTCCACTTCCTCCAGCACGATCACATGCTCCGCGATATGCCGGACGTTCCCCTCCGGGTCGTCGTCCAGGTCCCAAAGGAGTAGGAAACGCGCCATTTTCACCAACCTCCCTGGCAGGCCGTGGCGTTGATTATATGCAACAGCAGCGGCTCGGTCAACGTCCGTGGCGTGCGGGCCTGATACCTGTCCGAGAAACAGGGAGACAGAAAGGGACGTGCAAGATATACTTTACGCGGCCATGAGTGACACATTTTCAAAGGTCTGAAAGTTGTGGGTGAGGAGGGAGTCCATAGCGTCCTTGTGCTTGGTGGGCAGGTCGTCCAGGCACTGCTGGATGGCAGTGGTGAACTCATCGTAGTTGGC
>JBGQLF010001575.1:0-2115 GCA_041499985.1 Gemmataceae bacterium | reverse complement strand
CCTCTTCCGGATCGGTGCCGAAAAATCGGACAGCGCTCCCGAACATTCCGACGCTTTCTTCGGGGCCCACGAAGGCACCGGAATCTCTTCCATCGCGCAAACTATTTCTCGACAACAACTTGTAATCATTCTGCAAATATTCTCGGTTGTGGCACATTCCTTGCTCTTCTAGAGCACCATGCCGCCGGCGAGAACGGCAGAGAGAGAGAAGTGGCACTCGCCGGTCGGTACGGCGGAGAGGAGTTCGGCAGGCCAGGCAGCTGGGCCCGCACCTACGTTTCGATGTAGGTGCACTCGTGGCAGCGGTTGCGGGGCGGCCACGTCGCCCCGTCTCGGGATAGTGCGAGAGTTCTGCCGTGCCTGAAGGAGAAGAGGCCGGAGGTAGGGGTCAGGAAGGTTTGGCATCGTCCGCGTTCATCAGCCAGCACTTCCTGACCTCTCTCACCGGCGAACCACTCGGAGCGCGTGGTTCGGAGTTGGAGACTAGACGTGGTGGGGGAATGAAGCGGCCACGTTCAATCTAGTCGGAACTGGGAAGAGGCTTTTTCCTTACTTGAACACACGGTGGTTTTGCGGAAAGGTCACGCAAATCGGGACTCGCCCTGCCCGTCGCCTTCGCCCAAAGGCCTTTCACGCCCGGATCGGTTCCATCGATCGATCGGTTCCTATGCTTGGATCGCCGTCCGAAGTGCAGGCGTGGTGGGGATCAGAAGCGACCACGTTATACCTACTCGGAACGCGCGAGAGGCTTTCCCCCCGTCCGGGGAAATCTGCTGGGGGCCGGGTCAGAAGAGGGAGGTTGACCGCGCTTTGGCGGTGTCAACCTCCTGACCCGTCTCTCAGGCTCGAAGGGGTTGTTCCTTCTTGACACGAACCCAGGTGCAGCCGTGGTGGGGGAATTGCAGCGACCACGGTGCTCCCTTGCGGGACTTGTAAGAGGACTCTCCCTTCGTCCGGGAAAGCGTGCTGGGGGAGGGGTCAGGAAGCTCACGGTTCGCCTGTGCCCAAACTTTGACTTCCTCATCTCTCTCGCCAGCGCGGAACCCGGGACCCGCGGTGCGCGCCACATCTTCTCAAGGTTTCTTGAGCCAAAACGTTCACCATGTCATGGCGAGTCGTTTCCCTGAAGCCGCACCCTTCAGGGTGCGCGCCTACCGCTGATTCAAGCGGATCGCTCCCCGGATACCGCGCGGTATGACTTCGGCACGGAGGCTGGTCAAGCACGCTTGTCACGTAGCCGCAAGCGTCTCGCTTTGTGGGTTTTCGCGCTCACAAGCCAGCAAGCGAGACGCTTGCGGCTACGGACCGGGGACCACCCATCGATTGGACCAGCCGTGAGGCCGGAGCAATACGCGTTTCTCGCTGGTCAGCGTCCTCAGGTGGGGCCCGACGATGATCTTACGCCCGCCTCCCGCCACTGGTACTAAGGCGCCCAGAGCGCCTTGGCTTCCTGGTACAACAGCTGGATTTGCATCTGCCGATACCACTGAATCCGGGCGGGCGCCTGGTCGGGTTTCTTCGCGGTGGCTGGATCCAATCGTGCCACGGCCTTGTCGAAGTACGGGCGGGCTTCGGCAGTCTGACCCAGACGATGATGGGTCAGCGCCAGCATGAGCCAGTCCAAGACTTCGCCACCGCCCTCCGCCTCCGCCTCCGCTTCGCGGAGCTTTCGGATCGCCTGGTTGAACTGACCGGCACGGTAATAAGCAGCCGCCAAAAGATAGAGAGAGGTGTGATTGCTGGGAAAGGTGGAAGGCGCCTTCTCCGCCAATTCGACTAGCTGGGCCGGATTCGCGGCCGCATTCGGGGCCAGCACACAAGTCTGGGCCACCCAGAAAATGGTTGTCGGATCTTTCGTGTGGCCGAAGCGCTCGAGGAGACGCACACAGACCTGCCGATACCCTGGAGTATCGTGAAGCTGCAAGTGTACGCAGGCGTGTTGATACCACAGTTGGAGGTCATCGGGCAACAAGGCGACGGCATGGGCATAGTCCGCGGCAGCTTGCTGCCATAAGCCCAGCTCGGCTCGGGCATTGGCACGGCGGGCGTAGAGCGGTCCTTGGCGTGGCTCGGCCAGGATGAGACGTTCCAGGTGCCAGTTGGCGGCGAACCAGT
>JBGQLF010001574.1:0-2119 GCA_041499985.1 Gemmataceae bacterium | reverse complement strand
TTCATCTATCTGCTCGGTCTCCTGGTGCTCTCCCCCTGGTTGGCGTACAAGGCCCTGACGACCGGCAAGTATCGTCGCGGCCTGTTCGACAAGCTCTTTGGCCGCGCCTTCCTGCGCCTGGGCGACAAGCCCTGTGCCTGGTTTCACGGTGTCAGCGTGGGGGAAATCCACCTCCTGCGTCCGGTGGTGACACGCTTCCGGCAGCACCACCCGGACTGGGATTGCGTGATCTCGACCACGACCGATACCGGCTTCGAGGAAGCTCGCAAGCACTTCGCCGATCTGGCGGTCTTTTTTTGGCCCCTCGACTTTTCCTGGGCGGCTCGACGTGCCTTGCGGCGCGTCAACCCCAGCCTGGTCGTCTTGGCGGAGGGCGAGCTCTGGCCCAATTTCCTCGCCACCGCCAGAGCACGCGAGCTACCCATCGCGCTGGTGAATGGAAGGATAAGTCCGCGGAGCTACCGCCGCTACCAGTGCCTGGGAAAGCTGGCTCGACGGCTGTTCGCCCGTGTCGATCTCTTCGCGGTGCAGACCGAGGAGTACGCCGCCTCCTTGCGTGCCTTGGGCGTCGTCGCGGCCCGCGTGCAGGTCACAGGTTCCGTCAAGTATGATGGTGTCGTGGCGGACCGCCAGAATGTACGCACGCAGGAATTGCGCCGCCTGCTTCGGGTGGAGCCTGACGATCTGGTCTGGATCGCCGGTAGCACCCAGCCACCCGAGGAGCAGATTGCCCTGGAGATCTTTCGACAGGCACGAACGCAGCATCCAAACTTGCGCCTCTTTTTAGTGCCGCGCCAGAAAGAGCGCTTTGGTGAAATCGCCGACTGGTTACGACGTACAGGGCAAGCGTTCGTCCGGCGCAGCAGCTTGTCGGGACCGGTCAAGGATCGGCAAGCGGTTGTCCTCGTCGACACCATTGGCGAGCTGAGCGCGCTCTGGGGCCTGGCGGACATCGCTTTCGTGGGCGGCAGCCTCGATGGCCGACGTGGCGGACAAAACATGATCGAGCCAGCAGCGTACGGGGCCGCCGTGGTGTTTGGCCCACACGTCTGGAACTTTCGCGACACGGCTGCTAGGCTGACGGCTGCGGGAGCCGCCATTCAAATCGCAAATGCGGCAGAGCTGGAAACGGCTGTGCAACGGCTGCTGGCGGACCCCGAGGAGCGGCAGCGCCTCGGGAGGGCAGCTCAACAGTTCGTGCAGTCGCAGCAGGGAGCCACTGCGCGAACGCTTGCTTGCCTGGATCGGCTGCTCCTGATGCAGAATCCATGGGAACACGCTGCCTGAGCGCGTGGCGTTCGCCAGGATCTCGATCTACCGGACATCTCGATGACCGAGCCGCTCGCGTACCTCAATGGCCGCTTCTTGCCTCAGTCGGAGGCGCATCTGCCGCTACACGATGCCGGCTTTGTCCTGGGCGCGACCGTCACGGATCTGTGTCGGACGTTTGGGCATCGGTTGTTCCGGCTGGCGGATCACCTGGAGCGCTTCCGTCGCAGTTGCCTCTACGCGCACATCCGGCCAGGTATCCGCGAGGACGAACAGACGCGCCTTGCCGAGCATCTGGTGGCTCACAACTCCGCTCAGCTCCGACCGGAACAGGATCTGGCCCTGGTGATGTTCGCCACCCCGGGTCCGATTGGCATCTATGCCGGGAGGGACGGCGCAGCAGGTGATGGTCCCGCCACGTTTGGCATGCACACCTTTCCATTGCCTTTCGCCCGGTATGCCCGCTATTTCCGTGAGGGGATCCATCTGGTTGTGCCGTCCACGCGGCATGTGCCGGCCGTATGCGTGGATCCGCGCGTGAAGCAGCGCAGTCGGCTACACTGGTGGCTGGCGGAACAGGAAGTGCACGCCGTCGCCGCCACGGCCATCGCTCTGCTGCTTGATACCGATGGCCACGTCACCGAAACCAGCAGCGCCAACTTTCTCGTGGTACGGGAAGGCTGCGTCGTATCGCCTCCTCGGCATTCGATTCTAGGCGGCATCAGCCTCCAGACGGTCGAGGAACTCTGCCGGGAACTCGGGCTAGGCTTCGTGGAGCAACCGCTCAACCTCTACGACTGCGTTACGGCGGAGGAAGCGCTGTTGGCCACGACGCCGTTCTGCCTCGCCG
>JBGQLF010001573.1:0-2120 GCA_041499985.1 Gemmataceae bacterium | reverse complement strand
CGCAGGCTTTTTCTGCGCACCATCGACAGGCGGGCCCGGTGGATCGTCAGTGACGGTGTAGAGGTCTCCGTCCCGGAGATAGAGTCCCTGCATTTCTTTGCGATTCAGCGGCCGCGACCCGCGCCGGCCGAAGACTGCGAGCTGGTTGCCGGTTTCATCGACTGCCCGGTCGCGATCGATGCCCCGCGACACGGCCAGCGCCGGCCCGGACGTGCGGTAGCTCGCGATCAGCTTGGGGACGGGGCGCGGGCTGAAGCCGCCGAATTGCGGAGTTGCCTGAGGAGAGAATAGCTGGACAACCTGCAGCCCATTCTTGCCGTCCGCGACGAACGCGAACAGGCTTGAACTTACCATCCCCAACTTCACATCGTTGGTGTCGTTCAGTTTGCCTGATGCGTTAAAGACCTGATCCAGAACCGGCTTCTCCGGCTGTTCCACATTGACGATCGCCAATCCCTGCCTGCCGGCGGCAACATACGCGTATGTCCTTGCGAGGTAAATATTGCGCGCATCCTCGATCGGCAACTGAGCGTTCTCGACCAATACCGGCGAGCCGGGATGGGTGATATTAACGACCTTCAAGCCGTTGCGGTCCACGATAAAAGCGTAGCGGAATTGGACCGCGATGCCGCGAGCATCCTCCAGCGCCGGAGTCCCGATTTGCGACGTGATCTTAGGCGCGAGCGGATTGTCGAGGTCCACAACCACCAGCCCCCGGTCGCAAAGCACGTAGGCGAAGGTGCCGACGAAAGCAATGCGGCGAGCGCCGGTCAATGCGCCGTCGGGATTGAAGGCCAGCGCCCGCTTCAGGAAGTTGTTGCTGGGATCGCCATCGAGCAGCGTAGCCACTCCCGGCGTCTTCGTGTCCGGGTCCGGGTTGCCGATAATCACCAGGCCCTCAATCTTGTCCGCCACATAGAGGAAGCCGTACATGAGATGGATGGGCTGCTCTTCGTTCTCCGGCCACCGGACTCGGACGGGATCGATGGCCAGCGTGCTGGGAGAGGCAATGGCCTGGGCGTACTTTGTCTTGACATAAAACTTCTGTCCCAGCGGTGAAACCGGGGCGGTGATCATCCGTTCCGAGATGTCCTTGTTGTCAATGTTCGCGACATCAAAGACCCGAACGCCGCCTTCGCCCATCGCCGCGTAGAGATATTCGCCGCGAACTTGCAAATCGAGGACGTTCCCGCGGTGGCCATAACTCGGGCCCAACCGGCTTCCCTTTTTCACAAAACGCTCGTAATCAGCAGGGTAGACAATCTTCTGGAAGTCGCTACCCAAGATCGTGGGAGGTTCCTCATGCTCCGCCACAGCGACCGCGTCATACCCCTTGTTCCCGCTAGCGACATAAATATAGCGGCCCTCAAAGTTCATAAACCCGGCACCCTGCAACAGCACCTGGGCCAACCACGCATTGTTATCTCCCTTGGAGGAGACGTGGCAATCGGCGCAGCCGCGGGTTTCCTTGGTGCGCACAGTGTGGGGCACGAACGGACTGAATGACTGACCGCTGAAGCCTTCGGCCGAGACCGTCTGCTGCTGGTAATATCCCCAACCGCGGTCGGGGTTCTGCGAACTCACCAGCACGGCACACGCGGAACGCACCGGCGCGATACGGTTGCCGGTAACCGTCCCATCCACTCCCAACATGTACATGTCGTCGCGCAAGATCTGGAAGTTGTAAGAGGTGTAGTTCCGGGTCGTGAGCCCTTCGTTGTGCAACATGGGCATCTTTTGGTTTGCTGCCATCTGGAGATGACAACCAAAGCATGTCGGCAACCAGGCGGAGTGGCAGCTGTAACAGGCCTCGTTGGTCGACCGGGCGAGCAACAGCTTGGGGTTGGCCGAGCCGTGGGGATTGTGGCAGCTGGTGCACTCGAGCTTCAGTTCGCCGAGCGGCATGTGGGTGGAGCGCAGGGCCGCCGCCTTCTGCTTGGCGTGGCACTGTCCGCAGGTCTGGAGCACGGTGGGCTTGGCCAGGCTCCCGGTCTCCGAGGTGTTCTGCATGACGCTGTGGCAACTGGTGCAGGCGAGATCGCGGGATTCGTGGGAGCTGCCCTGCCACAGCATGCGGGCCGTCTTTTCGTGGCACTGCAGACAGAACGCGTTCCGCTCGG
>JBGQLF010001572.1:0-2134 GCA_041499985.1 Gemmataceae bacterium | reverse complement strand
TGTCGGCGGCCGTCAGCGTCACCGGCTCGCGTATGCCGAGATGGCAGGACTCGCAGCGATCGACCAGACCGGCATCCTCGACGTGGATCTGCTTGACTTCGACCCTGAACGCCTCCATCTTCCGGAGCAGACCGTCGATTTGTTGCCGGTTGAGTCCGACGAGGTGGTCGTTCAGGTATTCGTTACGCTTGCTCCGAAGTTCTCGCGCACCTTTGGTGACCTCGGCCTGCTCGGCGATCAATTGGGCCTCGCGGAACTTGAGCTGCCCGAACAGCCGCTCCATGTCGTCGAACGTGATTGTCCCGGCCTTGAGGCTTGGCGCGCCTGCGTCAGCGGGAAAAGTCACCCGAAAGGGCTGTTTCCTGAGCTCCTCGATTTCGCTTTGAAGGGCATTTTTGCCGCTCGGGCTGCTCGTGTGGTCGAGGTCGTATGTCAGGGAGGCGATTCTGGCGCGGCCATCCTGAAATGGATCCTTGATGACGGCGAGTTGCTCCCTGACCGCGTGCAACCGGCGATCGATCGCGCTTACCCGCGGCCCGGACTGTTGCTCGGCCGCCTTGATCTGCTGCTCGATGCTACGGAATTCCGAAGACGCAAAGACGGCCTTTTCAGCGACCGCCTGTCTCGGCGCGAGCTTGTTAAGGTACGCGGTGTACCGCTTGACGAACTGCTCCTGGTAGGCCTTCCACGGCCGCTCACCTATTAACTCGTCATATAGCGCCCATGCCAGAGAGAGAAACATCAGGGCAACGCATATGAGAATCAATCCGCTCAGGGAGTTGTCGGCGATCGGGTCCGGCGTCGCGCCTTGACTGTCTTGTTCTTCCTCGACGCCCTTGGCCATAGCTCAGTCCCCTTCGTTCGTTAAATATTGAACCATGGGGTTATTAGCACGTACTTGATACGGAACAGCAATCTGAGCAGCATCTTCGCAGGCAAACCCGCAAGAATGGTTATTGCGAAGAACTGAAATACACCGTACTGCAGCAGGTTTGTCCGCCGGTAGATTTTTCGGTTCAAGCCCGATCGCGTGACGAGCTTGTGAATGAGCCATCCTGTTACTGCGTAGAACAAGGCCACCGCAATCAAGCCCAGAACGATTTTGCCCCACGTGCTCGTAATTCCCAGCATGTCGGGCAGATTTCGGTTCACCTCGTAGATGACCCGCGTGTGGTCCCAGGTGTTCCCGGGCCAGAACCACATCCAACCGGGACCGCGGATAAACGTGCCGATAAAGATCAGTGACAACCACAGGAAGAACCCAAGGCCGAAGCTCAGCAGCGCCACTACTCGCTGCCGGATCGTGTAATACCCCACGCCGAGCGGGTTGGTATCGATGTAGGGAAACGCCATCAGCCCGATGATGATGAGGGTGGGGAGTACGACGCCGGCAATCCACGGATCGAAGTACACCAGCATCTCTTGAAGCCCGACGAAGTACCACGGCGCCTTGGCCGGATTCATCGTGTGGTTCGGGTTCGCTGGTTCCTCGAGAGGCGCGTTGAGCGTTATCGACCAGACCATCAGCACCACTGTGACAATGACGGCCGCCAGGAATTCCATTCTCAGCAGATAGGGCCAGACCTGCAGCTCCCGAGCCCAGCCCGGCCGAAAAGGATAGATCTTGCGGTGATGCGTCTTGGCAAGTTCCGGGCTGGCTTCGAGCTGGCCGATCAGCCGGTCGGTCGCCCGCGCCTGGTGCAATCCCAGCCAGGCATAGAACGGCACCAGGATAGCGAGCGCCACGATCGGTATGTTGTCCGGTTGCGAAACAATTGCCCAGAGCTGAGCCCAGTCCATAACTGACTCCAGGATTGCGGCGTCACCTTGCCGGCGCCGGCGGTTTCATCTCTTTCTCCAGCATGACCGGCGCCGGACCGGAGATCCCTCCGTCCTTACGCACACGCCAGAAATGCACGCCCATGAAGATCGATGCGATCAGCGGGATCGCGATGCAATGCCAGATGTAGGCGCGCAGCAGTGCGTTGGCATCCACAATCGAACCGCCTAGCAGCGCGAACCGTACATCGTTGAACGGGGTCATACCCAACTGCGCCCCCAACGGCCCCTCGTGTCCGAGCAAGGGCGTCGCCCTCGCCATATTCGTCCCCACCGTCACCGCCCAGAACCCGAG
>JBGQLF010001571.1:0-2138 GCA_041499985.1 Gemmataceae bacterium | reverse complement strand
GGATCGCCTTGGCCTGCTCCAAACCCGTGGTCGGCTTGGACTCATAGGTCTTGACGTGCACTCCGGAGGGACCGCAACCCCACAAAGCCGCAGCAACTATGAGCAGGATCCCGGCGTGTTGCCCTTTGCGAACCATGATCGGCTCTCCTGGTGCTAGAAGTTACCCAACACCCCGCCGTCAAAAGTATGGCCAAGGCGCTGGAACGTCAGCAGATCGATGTTGTTGCTGATGAACCGCACCGAGCCGTCGGCCAACGCTGCGTTGACGCCGCCGGGATGGACGCTGCGGGGCGGAATGATGCCGTATCCCCAATCGGTCGCGCCACCGGGACAGCAGCTGCCGCCGGCACTCGGCCACTGCCAGTTGGGCGGCGCGGACGTGTTGAACAGCGTATCGCCGTGAGCGTACCAGGCCCAGAGCGAGCCGTTGTTCGAGCCGCCACTGACCACCTGGGCTCCCTTCAAGGCATCCTGCCCGATCTTATCGAGCTCGGCCTGGGTCGGGAAGTTCTTGTTGACGACGGCATTGAAGTCGTTGTCGCTGCCGATAAAGAAGATATCGTAGGGATACGTGGCCTGGCCTGAAGTTCGGGTGCCGCTCAGGACCTCGGAGGCCAGGATCGTATTGGAAAGCCCATCGGCCACATCGGCCAACTTATGCTCCGTGTGGTCGTCGATGATGCCATTGAATCGGGTTACCGGGGTGGTCTGCCCCGTGTAGATCGAGCTGCCCGAGCAGTAGGCATAGTTGGACCCCGGGCCATCCCAGACAGTGGGGTTGGTCGGGTTGCTGGGCCGGTACGATTTGGCCGCGGGGCACACGAAGATCGACAGTTTTTGCTGCATGGGAGCATTGGGGCCGTTGGCGTAGGTGCCGTACGCCCCCGTGAAAGCGAATTGGTTGTATAGGTTCCCTTGTTCAATGTACGGCAGCAGCTTGTAATTGGCGCTGAAGTTTTCCCAGGCATTCCATTGTGGAGCCAGAACCGGAGCAGGCCCTCCGCCGTACGCATTCCTCGGGAACTTCCCGTTCGTATTGACGTAGTTGTGCATGCCCAGAGCGATTTGCTTGAGGTTGTTCTCGCAGGCCGCGCGGTTGGCCGCCTCGCGCACCTTCTGCACCGCCGGCAAGAGCAGGCCGATCAGCACGGCGATGATGGCAATCACCACCAACAGTTCGATCAGGGTAAAGGCATTGGGAGCACGTCCGAGGTAGCACCGTCTCATGGCTCAGTCTCCAGAAGGGAACAAAGAATACAGGTAATCCCAAACTCCCGCCGGGAAAACGACGGCGTGCGGATCAGGAATCCGACGCAGGATTCCGGGTACTTACCGGGATGATTGCCAGAGTGCATTGCCTAATATAGGCGATCGTTGTCAAAAATACAGGAAAATAACGGCAGGACGATCTTGAGATCTTGGTGACCACCTGGGCATCCACTTCGAGCCGATCCGTGCCTCCGGGCGACGCTCCTCGCCCCGCACAGAAAAAATCGCAGCTAGGTTCTCGCCAACCGGCCCTCCCTCCTGGTACGCTGGAAGATATGACCACGGCGCTTTTCGCTCAGCTCGTTGTCTTCGCTCTCAGCGCACGCGCCTTCGACGTTTCGGAAGGGCTCGTGCCTTCACTGCTTCACCAGTTCATGCAGCACCTTGCGATCCAACAAAGATTCACTGCCCCCTGAGGAACTTCGACGATGATCGGGAAGATGCACTCTTTGCACCGCGGCACAGGGCATCGCTTCTTTCGCCCGCCGCCCCAGACCAGCAAGCCCAACCTCGAATGCCTTGAGGATCGCACACTTCCCAGCGCTTTTTGGGGCAGTTTCGCCGAAAATGCCCAGCACACGGCCCTGGCCCCTGTTCCCACCCAGTCGCTGAATCGAATTCTCTGGCAGACACCGGTCGACCTGAACCCCCAGTACTCCGGCGGCGATCTGCTCATTCACTATGGCTCGCCCCTCGTCACCCTGGCCAACACGGTCATCGTACCGGTCAAGACCGGAGCTACCGCTGGCTTCATGGTGACGGGCCACAACGGCGCCACGGGAGCGCTGCTGTGGACCGAACCCAGCGACTACTCGCTGCCGCCGCACGACTGGGTGCCTAGCTACTCCCCGGTCCTGACCCTGGGCGGC
>JBGQLF010001570.1:0-2141 GCA_041499985.1 Gemmataceae bacterium | reverse complement strand
TGATCTTTCACTTCCTTGCGCAGGGCTTGCCGTTTGACCCGCGTGTCACACGTGTCGGGCCCGGGGTGTGGATTGAAGCCGCCCAGCTCGACACCTTCGTAGCCCAGGTCCGAGAGACGGTGCAGCACCTGGTGAAAATCATTCGTGGGGTGGTCCTGGTTGAACAGGTAGGCCCAGCTGCCGATGGAGAGTTTTTTCTTCACGATGTCAGCTCCTGGTAGTAAGTGGTCTTCTCGGGAAGCCCACGGGTCGCAACCCGTGAGCTTGGATTGCCTGGTCACCGTTTGTGGGCGCCAACGGCTGGCGCCTCAGGGTTTGTATCGGGTCCAAAATACCGCAAGGTCACGAGCGGTTCACTGCCGGTGTTCTCAAACACGACGCCGTGCCGCGCCGCGTCGTGCGTCACGAAAACCTCGTCCTCGGTCAGCTCCCCGTAGCGGATCATCGCCGGCGTTTGCAGCGGGTGTTTGCCGATACGGCCGCTGCCCTGCACGGTAATCAGGCCATAGGCCCCATTATCCTTGATCGTGACGCCCACGCCAGGGTTGATCGTCAGTTCCTTGGCCGAGAACAGCTCCTGGCCGTCCACCTTGCCATAGACGATCCAGCGATCGACATGGCCTTCCCGGGCGGTGTCGGCCACGGGGATCGGCTCGAGGTAGTGGTGGTCCTTGAAGTGTGGATCGACGTTGCCTTCCCAGTCAAGCTGCTCGATGAGGTAGTCCAGATCGTGGTGCTTGTCCGCCGGCACGTCCTTTGTCAGCAGACTCCAGGGCACCACACGGCCTTCGACCATCGATTGGTACATGCCGAAGACATCCGATCCCCACTGCGGCTCGTAGGTCACCAGCGAGCCGGGCGCATGCAGGATGCAGGGCGGCACCAGCCAACCGGTGCCCGGCGTCAGGCGATAGGCTTTGCTGTGATCGAGGATGCCATTGTCGCCTTGGTTCCAGCGCTCTAGACACCGGCGGATGTCGGCCTTGCTCGTGCCGGGCTCGAGGCCAAAGAAGGTGTAGGGAAAGTTGTTGCCGGTGGCGTTCAGCTGCGGGGGAAAATAATACGATTCCGGCTTGCCTTGTTGCCCGACCAGGGCCGCCTGGGCGTTGCTTTGATGCATGTGGTGCGGGATCGGCCCCAGGTTATCGAAGAACTTGCTGTAGA
This sequence comes from Gemmataceae bacterium, assembly GCA_041499985.1. GTDB lineage: Bacteria > Planctomycetota > Planctomycetia > Gemmatales > Gemmataceae > JBGQLF01. Next base: position 977 of record JBGQLF010001570.1, on the reverse strand, counting down.
CCGGCCAACGTTGGTAGCGTTCCCAGATGGCAGGCCCAACTAGGCGTGCGCCCTCAGAAGCGACGGCCTCGCGGAGCGTAAATGCGCGTTTGCCTTCGTACACGACGTAGCTCAGCCCTTCGTCCGCCGGAGCGCCTTCGTTGGCCGCGGCCGTGGTCGAGGAGAACCAGCGCTCGTCGATGCCCCCGCGGTGTCCCCCGAGGGCGTACAAATCTTGGGGTGCCAACTTGATGCGTCGCCCCGGCATGAGGAAGGACCGGGGCACCCACGTAGGCGCCAGACGCAAGATGCCTTGGCCCGCTTCGAGGGCTTGGCTAATCAAAGTGGCGGAAGCGGTGTGAGGAGCGGCGGCTTGCTTCGTCTTCATCGCGGTGGTTTTCTTGGCCATGTGGTGAACTCCGTGGCTGAACCTCGGCTGACGGGGACCGGTCGCCTGCCCGCCGTTTTGATCGTGTGTGTTGCCGTGGCGTGCTTATAGCCCGCCGCCACGGACCAGGCAAGGAGAAAGTTAACTGCTGGCGCCGTTGGCACAGGAGATGCTCCCAAAGAGGGTGTTCAGCTCGCCGCGCAAGAATCGGGCGCGGAAAGCGAACCAACTGGTACAGAAGCTCGTCGAATGGATAGGGCAGCCAAGAGAGCGGCCCACGCTTGCGGAACCATGAGAAGTAGGAGTCGTCATGACCACGCACGCCGAAGAATTCTCGGATTTGCACCCCTGTGTCCTCGTGGCCCATCGCGACCGTGGGTATGCCCTTCGGGTTTACCGCACGCTGAGTCAACTGGGCTGCGAAGTGCATCTGGCCCCCTCGGGACCGGAAGTACGCCGCCTGGCCCGCATGTTGCAGCCCAGTTTGGTCGTGCTGGACACCCAGCTTGACGAGGAGAGCGGCTGGCTGACCTGCGACAAACTCACCAGCGAACAGCCTCATCTCCGCGTCGTTCTCGTGGAGGACGATCCGGAGCCGGAGAGCGTTGCC
>JBGQLF010001569.1:0-2158 GCA_041499985.1 Gemmataceae bacterium | reverse complement strand
AAGGTGACAAGGTGACAAGGAGACCGAGTTCCACGTTACCGACTGATGCGAGCGTGATGAGTCCGATTCGTACCCCATCCTTGGATAGATGGTCACCTTGTCACCTTGTCTTCCCTCACCTTCCCGGTCCGGCCCATTGTTCCGCCTTCTGCAAGGCAAGACGGACGGCCTCGGCTTCGCTGGCAGCCTGGGCCTCGATGTGATGGTGGCGGTCCGGTTGGCTGGTCGGCAGCAGGCAGGTGAAGCGGCAGCCGCCCTGGGGAAGTTTTTCCAGATGCAAGCAGGTGGCGCCGAGCAGGTCGAGTCGGCGGTGCACCGTGCTCCAATCGGGGCTGTCTGGAGCGACGGGCGCGCCAGCGGTGACCCCCAGTTGCTCCGGTGAGGGGATTCGCAGGGGCGCGGGCCGACTCTCGGGACGCGCGGGCCGTGGAGCTGGGCTCGACTCGTCCGGTGCCTGGGCGCGGATCACGGGGCGAGCCGGCTGCTGCTGCGCCTGGGCAGGGGCGGAGGACAGCGGGGGCGCTGGTCGGCCTGGACTGGTCCAACTCGCTGGGTAGGCGCCAGGAGGCGGCGGCACAGGAAACGACGGCGCAAACGCGGGCGAAGGCATCATCGGCACACGGCCGAGAATCGGGGGACACCCCGTCGGTCCTCAGCCGGCACCCAGATGGGGCGGGACGACGGCGAGCCAGGCAACAGCACAGACCGCGGGAAGGAGCAAAGGAAGCGCTTCCTTGCGCATGATGGCAGTTCCTCCGTGACGGCGCCCCGGCTGATGAGGTTGGGTCGAGCCAGGCGCGTGGGGATTGCGAGCCGACCGAGCGACCGTGTGGCCGGTCCCCGGCTGGACGAGACATTGGCCTTACGATGGAGCGGCGAACCTCTGTCAGACAAGGGTTGTGGGAACGGAGCCGAGCCGATGAAGCTCGCGGAACTCCCCGGCGAGTTGTTGCTCTCAGGCAAGTGCGCGGCACCATAGCAGAGTGGCCGCATCGTGAAAAGAGCAACCGGCGGCGAACAGGCGAAATGCACAATTTACGTTTGTGCAAAAGTTGCAAGGCGGACGCTACCCGGCTTCTGTGTGCTGGTTACAGTGAGGGACTGTAATTCCTACCAGGCGCCCCCCAGGACTCAGACATGGAATCGGCAGGCATGCTGGCTCGAACCCCCTGGCTTCCAGAGGCTGGTTGTAAGCGGAGCCGGCCAAGAGAAGCTCCTGACGGTTCCAGCGGCTCACCGCAGGAGCTTCTCTTGCCCACACGGCAAGGGCGGCTGATTCAAGGGGCGCTCGCACGCCGTTTGTTTCGCCGACAATAGGCATAGCCAACGAGACCGAGGGTGCTGATGCCCAGCAAGGCGAGTGTCCCCGGTTCGGGTACAGATGCGTCGTCTATGATGACGTCGGGTGTTAGCCCGCCGACGACGAAACGAACGTCGTCAATCCCAAAAATATCCCCATTATCAACGCGTTGCCGGATCGCGACGGAAGTAATCGATTGGCCAGGATCGGTAAACCCGAAGAACTCGACACCACCCGCGCTGGACGGGGCCAACTGGAACGATTGGCTGGTCCCATCGTTAAACACAACGAACGCATCTCCGCCCGAGGTTCCCACGCCCGTGAAATAGGCACCGAATGCCTCAATGGGGGTGGCAAAGGAAAAAGTCCCGTCGTTATCCGTCGTCGACGAAGTGCTGTAGCGGAGGTGCTTCGTGCCGCCTGGGGTTGTGTTAAAACCGAGGACCAGATCATCCGAGTCGAAGATACCACTAGAAGCATCTGGATTCGTGGGTGTATAGGTGACACCCGGCGCGAGGCTGAGAACCGGAGCCGGGCTGACGGGCGTCTGGTTTTCGAAGTCGATGATGCCGAGGTTCCCCAGCAGGCCCGCCGCCGCATCGAAGCTCATCCGGGCGCCATCGGAGTTCGGATGGGGCGCACCAGGCGCAACACCTGGATCGAATCCGGTGAAGGTAGCAAGATCGGCCCTTGCCCCAGCGGACCGGGCCAACAGCAAAGCTATAGCGAGGAGACTTAGGGCTACTCGTCTCATGATGTAATCCCTCTTACGAGTAACGTTTTGTTGTGCCAGAGACGGTCTCTAGGATGGAGGTGTTATTGGAGCAATTGTAATGCCATTTCAAAGCCATCCCTTTT
>JBGQLF010001568.1:0-2167 GCA_041499985.1 Gemmataceae bacterium | reverse complement strand
GCCCGCGGCCGAGCTGCCACTGCCGTTGCGCTATGGCTGGCCCCTGGTGGCGACCGAAGTCATCCCCGAACCGGCCGATGTGGCCGCGACACGGGAGTTGCCGGCGCCCGCCGAGCCACCCCAGGAACAAGCGCACCTTCTCAAGATCACGCCCGACCTGCGTGCCCTGGTTTCTCAAGAAGGAGAGGCCGCCAAGCCCGCACGGCTGGAGGTCATCCTGTCCTCGCTTCCTCCTCCTGGGGATCGCTCGTGGCGGCAAGCGCTCCTCAAGGCCGCTCCCGAGGCAATTGTGGAAGGGCGTCTGGGGCCGTTGGTAACACTTCTGGCGCGTGCCGACCAAGCGCCCGCTTTGGCAGCCTTACCTTTTGTCGCGACCGTTCGCCTGCCGCGCTCCGGGGCCCCCCAGATGGGGCCCAGCCTTGATTCCCGTGCGAGCAACCGCGAGGTTCTGCACGCCAGCGGTCTGGATCGGTTACACCAACTGGGGTATCGCGGTCGTGGCGTGCGGGTGGCCGTGATCGATAGTGATTTCCGCGGCTACCAGCAGTTCGTTGGCAAACAGCTGCCGCGCAGCCTGCGCTTCCTCGATTTGACGGCGGAGCGCCGTCCCGACTTGACGCCCGAGCCGTATCCCGGCGATCCCACTAGTCCAGGTCATGGTACGCAGTGTGCCTTGGCCGTCGCGCTCGCGGCGCCCGACGCCGAGCTGACCTTGGTGCGTATCGACCCCACCTCCCCGTTCGAGCGTCAGACGGTGGCACGCGCCATCAATGGAGAGGACCTTGAATCGGAGAGCCTAGAACAGCGTAGCGAAGAGCTGGTGACGGACGCCCGGCTACTGACGCAGCGGCACGAGGAGCTGCTCGCGGAGCGACGGGCCGTGCTGGATAGCTTCAAGCAGGATGAGCAAAGCGTCGAACGTCGAGCCGCCTACTTCCAGAAGCAGGGAGAATTCGATCGCGACGAAGCCGCTTTTCATCGGCGACAGGAACGCTTGTTGAAGCTTCGGCAGGACCTCAAGGGACTCGCCGGCATTCGCGTCGTCTCGTGCGGTCTGATCTGGAACGATGGCTACGCCGCCGATGGCAGCAGCGCGCTGAGTCGGTATTTCGACGATACACCCTTCCGCGCCGCCTTCTGGTTCCATGCCGCTGGGGATACCGTAGGACAGACCTGGGCCGGCTTGTTCCGCGACGTCGACGGCAACGGCGCCCTGGAGTTTGCAGCGCCGGGCACACCGCTGCGTCAGGGGCACTGGACGCCGGAGCTGAACTTCTTTGCCTGGCAACCCTTCACCGCCGCGCCGAGTCCCGAACTGCCGGCGAACGCCAAGATTCGCCTGTCTATCCAATGGCGCGAAGTCCACGATCCGCAATTCTGGAAACTCGGCGAAGACCTGTACCGTCTGCCACTGGTGAACCTGCGTTTGGTCGTGCTCCGCCAACGCGATCCCACGGGTACGAAACTGGCAGCGGATGACATGGAAGTCGTCGCCCGGTCCGAAGGCTGGCCGCAGCGTCTGGACAACCAACCGTCGTCGGCGACCTATGAACAGACGCTGGATTTCACCGTCGAGGCTCCCGGTCGCTTTGCCTTGCGTATTGAGGGTCGGGTCCCCGAAACCGACCGGCCCGCGACGGTACCGACACTGCCCATTTTGCAAAAGGCGTGGGAGGTTTGGCCACGTGTTTTCGTGCAGGTGCTCGATGAGCCCACGCGCGCGGCGGGACGAGCGGTCTTCCTGGATTACCCCACGACGCTGGGCACCATCGGGATGCCCGCGGACGCTCAGCGCCTGCTCACCGTGGGAGCCGCGGATCTGCTGGGACACTTGCGCGCGTCCAGTGCCACGGGGCCGGTGCTCCGTCTCGAACTGCTGGCAAAGCCCGAGGTTCTGGCCTACGACGGACTCCGCAGCGGAGGCGAGGGCATGCCCGCGGCGCCCGCCACGAGCCTGGCGAGCGCATATGCTGCCGGGATGGCTGCCAGCGTGTTGAGCACGGGAACAACGACCAGTTGGCTGTGGCACGCGCTGCATGCCCAGCCGGGCAGGCTGATGTCGGTGGCGCAAGATGGAGCGAGCAGGGCACCCTAGGAGTCCGTCCGAGAATTAGCCGACACTCCCCCTTTGGCCTCTCGAAGATTTCCTTTGGCCCCTCGGATTCGT
>JBGQLF010001567.1:0-2175 GCA_041499985.1 Gemmataceae bacterium | reverse complement strand
GCCGCCAGGCTGTTGCCGCTCTGAAAACGCCCGCGGACGTCCGGTGGCGTCAAGAGGAACTGCGGGCCAAATTCCTCGCCGCCCTGGGCGGCTTCCCGGAAAAGACGCCCCTCAACCCGCGTGTTGTCAGCCAGGAGCAGCGCGACGGCTACCGCATCGAGCGCGTCCTCTACGAGAGTCGGCCGAACCACCATGTGACCGCCGTGCTCTTCCTGCCGGAGGGCCAACCTCCCTTTCCGGGAGTGCTCGTCCCCTGCGGGCATAGCGCTAATGGCAAGGCCTCCGAACCGTATCAGCGTGCCTGCATCCTGATGGCCAAGAACGGCCTGGCGGCGTTATGCTACGATCCCATCGGGCAAGGCGAACGCGTCCAGCTGCTCGACCGGCAGGGCAAGCCCGCTCTCGCCGCCAGCACCGCCGAACACACCCTGGCCGGCATCGGGGCGCTCCTCGTCGGCGGGAATACGGCCACTTATCGCATCTGGGATGGCATTCGCAGCCTGGATTACCTCGCGAGCAGACCCGAAATCGATCCCAAACGGCTCGGCTGCACCGGCAACTCCGGCGGCGGCACGTTGACAGCCTACCTGATGGCCCTCGACGACCGCATCCGAGCGGCTGCACCATCATGCTACGTCACTAGCCTGGAACGCCTGTTTGCCACCATCGGCCCACAGGACGCCGAACAGAATATCACCGGGCAAGTGGCCTTCGGCATGGAGCACGCCGATTACGTAACGATGCGTGCTCCGAAGCCAACCTTGCTCTGCGTCGGCACGCGCGACTACTTCGACATCCAGGGCGCCTGGACGACGTTTCGCGAAGCCAAACTCCTCTACGGCTTGTTGGGCCACGGCGAACGTGTCGATCTGTTCGAGTACAACGACACCCACGGCTTTTCCAAGCCGCGGCGTGAGGCGGCCATGCGCTGGATGCGCCGGTGGCTCCTGGAACGCGATGATGCTCCGGTGGAAAGCGACTTCGCTATCTTCAAGGATCCAGAGCTGCAATGTACCCGAACCGGCCAAGTGCTGGAGGACTTCAAGGGGAAATCGGTCTTCGACCTCAATGCAGAACGGGCACGCGACTTGACCCGCCAACGGGCCGAGTTCCAGGCAAAGCACACGACCGAGCAGCTGCTCGCGGAGGTCCACCGCTTGATTGCTGCACACCTGCCCGAGTGCGATGCCAGTGGGCGATTCGTGACCGCGGCGCGGACGCGAAGCACCGGCCAGAAGGCAATTCAACGCGATGGCTACACCATCCACAAGTTCGCCTACGACACCGAACCAGGAATCGAGGTACCCGCGCTGCGCTTCGAGCCGGCGCAGAAGCCGGCCAAGCCGTTGCCAGTGGTCATCTACCTGCACGGCGACGGCAAGGCGGCCGATGCCGGGGTCGGCGGCCCGATCGAATCACTGGTACGGGCCGGTCACTCGGTACTCGCCCTTGATTTGCGGGGCTTCGGCGAGACGGCGCCGGCAACCGCGCCGACCAATCGGCCCAATTACCTTGGCGTCGATACCAAGGAAGCATTCTTGGCGCTGCACTTGAATCGGCCGCTCTTGGGGCAGCGCGTGTTGGATGTGATTCTGATTCTGTTGCACCAAATGCAGGAGCCGAAACAGGGGACACCGCCCGAGTTCTACCTCGTCGGCGTCGGCTCGGCTGCTCCGGTTGCGCTGCATGCCGCGGCTCTGTTTACGCCCATCAGCAAGGTCACTCTGGAGAGACCCGTCATTTCCTGGTCCGCCGTCGTGCAAACGCCGCTTGGCTACAACCATCTCACCAACGTCGTTCCCGGAGCGCTCGCCGTCTACGACCTGCCGGATTTGGCTGCCACCCTTGCGCCGAGGCCACTCTCCATCCGCTCAGCCGTCGATCCCACCGGTCAGCCGGTGAGCCAGGCCACGCTCGAGGAAGCCTACTCGGCCTGTCGGGCAGCCTACGCACAGAAACAAGCGGCGGACCATCTCCAGCTGCAAGCCAGGCCGTGAGCCGTGAACCAGCATCACCGCTTGGTGGAGGCGTGAAAGCGCACTTGCTCCTTCATGTATTCCAGGTGACGCAGTTCCAGGCGATCGAGATCGGCGCCGAAGACCTGCTCGAAATCGACCAGCCGGTGGTCGGGGGTGCGCCGGTCATAGATCAGGGCCAGGTAATTGCGCAGAGCCT
>JBGQLF010001566.1:0-2188 GCA_041499985.1 Gemmataceae bacterium | reverse complement strand
TACACCCCCGTTGCTTCTCAGGACCGGCTGGAGGAGGTTCGCCGCTGGTGCAACGAAGTGGTCTGTTTGCTAAGTCCCGAAGCGTTCTGGGCCATTGGCCAGTTTTATGCCGATTTCAGCCAAGTGGAGGATAAGCAGGCCATCGATTTGTTGCGTGCGGCTTCACCCAAGAGCCGCACGCGAGCGGCGGCGGCGAAGGTCTAAAGACTTTTTACGACTGACCCGCGACAAGGGGAGTATGCCATGCTACCGATTCGTACCATCTTGCATCCGACGGATTTCTCGGAACGCTCCGCGAACGCCTTCGAGGTGGCCTGTTCTCTGGCGCGGGACTCGGGCGCCCGGCTCATCGTCCTTCACGTCTTGGAGCGGCCGGTGATCGCCTATACCGGTGTGGCAATGGCACCGCCTGCGCCGGGGCCCTCCGAAGAAGAACGGAAAGCACTGCTCAAGCGACTGAAGCAGGTCCAGCCCCAGGCCCCGGCGGTCGCTGTCGAGCATCGGCTGGAACAGGGAGACCCGACAATCGGGATTCTTCAAGTCGCTCAGGAGACGGGCTGTGACCTGATCGTGATCGGCACCCACGGGCGGACTGGGCTGGGCCGGCTGCTGCTGGGTAGTGTGGCGGAACAGGTTTTGCGCAAGGCTCCCTGTCCCGTGCTGACGGTGAAGACCCCACTTCCGGAGGCCCGCTCGGCATAACGCCGGCCGAGATCAAGTACGTAAATGTTACTCTGCCCGACGAAATTCGCTCCTTGTGGTTGGAAGAGACCTATTCAGTAGGACGGGAATACCATGGACCTTCTTACAAAAGAGGAACTCAAGACGCTCCTCGTGCAACATCGGACACCTTGCGTCTCCACCTTCATGCCTACTCACCGGGGTGGTGGAAAAGAAGATCCAATCCGCTGGAGGGTTCACCTGGGGGAGGCGAAGCAGCAGCTGGTAACCAGCGGCCTGCGCGCCCCGGAGGCCAAAGAATTGCTGGACCCAGCCCTGCACCTGCTGGAAGACGTTACTTTCTGGAAGCACCAGTGCGACGGGTTGGCGTTCTTCCTGGCGCCTCAGTTCCTTCGCCTCTATCGCCTTCCCCTGGCGTTTGAGGATCTCGTGGTTGTCGCAGACCGCTTCCACGTTACGCCTCTGCTCCCTCTGCTCAGTGGCGACGGCCGATTTTACGTCTTGGCCCTGAGTCAGAATGCGGTCCGGCTGCTACAGGGCACCCGTTACAGCGTCAGCGAAATCGATCTGAAGAGAGTGCCCCGGAGCCTGGCAGAGGCCCTCCTGACCCATGACACGGACGAGCCGCTCACATTCCACACGCGGCCGACGTCCGGCGGTACCTGGGGGGCCATCTTTAGCGGCCACGGGGTAGGCATCGACGACGCGAAGGACGACCTCTTGCGCTACTTCCAGAAGATCGACCGTGGCCTCCACGACGTGCTGCGCGCGGAGCGGTGGCCCCTGGTCCTGGCAGGAGTTGGTTACCTCCAGCCGATTTATCGCCAGGCCAACACCTACCCCCCACCTTTTGGAGGGAGGAATCGAAGGCAACCCGGACCGGCTGAGCAGCCAAGAGCTGCACGACCGGGCGTGGGCCCTCGTGCAGCCTCACTTCGAGGAGGCACAAAAGAAGGCGGCCGCCCAGTACCGGCAGTTAGCCGGCACCGGTCGCACCGCGTGTGAGCTGGAGAAAGTGGTGCCCGCGGCCTATCACGGCGATGTCGAGACGCTGTTCGTCGCTCTCGGCAGGCAGCGGTGGGGCAGGTTCAACGCCGGCACCCGCCGGGTGGAGGAGCACGAACGGGCCGAACCGGGGGATGAGGATTTGTTGAATCTCGCAGCCGTTTATACGCTCGCGCACGGCAACACGGTCTACCCGGTCGAACCGGGACAGATGCCGGAGGCCAGCCTCGTCGCCGCGGTGTTTCACCAGCCGCTTCCCAAGCATGGCAAACGGCGCCAAAATGAAATCCGCCGCTGACGTTCAACACCAGGAGAATAGAGCCATGAAACTCCCCTTGCAAATCTCCTTCCGCCACATGGAGCATTCCGACGCGATCGACGCGATCGTTCGCGAGAAGGCGGGCAGACTGGATAAGTTCGTGGACCACATTATGAGCTGCCGGGTGGTGGTGGAGCCGTCGGGAAAACATCACCTGCATGGCAACATGTACGAAATCCGCCT
>JBGQLF010001565.1:0-2210 GCA_041499985.1 Gemmataceae bacterium | reverse complement strand
GGTTGTCAGCGTCATCCTGGCCGCCGGCTTGGGGTTCTTGGCCTGGCTAGGCTACTACGGGGGCTGGCCGCAACCTGTGGTAATCATCCTCGGCTACTTGGCCATCATCAACACGCTGGTTCTGGCCTTCAATCTGATTCCGGCCTTCCCACTCGACGGCGGCCGCGTGCTCCGCTCGATTCTTTGGAGTGTGACCGGCGATCTGCGGCGAGCCACCCACTGGGCCGCCCTGCTCGGTCAAGCCTTCGCCTGGCTGTTGATCGCGTGGGGCGTCCTTCAGTTCTTTATGGGCAATTGGCTCGGCGGTATCTGGATGGGGCTGATTGGCATGTTCCTGAGCGGCGCGGCGCGGAGCGGTTACCAGCAAGTGCTCGTGCGACAGGCGCTCCAGGGCGAGCCGGTGCGCCGCTTCATGAACCCGGACCCCATTGCAGTGCCACCGTCACTAGACCTGCACCACTGGGTGGAAGACTTCGTTTACCGCTATCACCGAAAGACCTTCCCGGTCGTGGCGGACGGCCACCTGGAAGGGTTCATTGACACGAGCGCCCTGGGGCAAGTCCCGCGTCCGGAGTGGGCGCGGCACACGATCAGCGAGGTGATGCGGCACGACATTGAGGCGATCTCCATTTCTCCAGATGCCGATGCCCTGCAGGCCCTGGGTAAGATGCGGCTCACTGGGTCCAGCCGCCTGCTGGTCGCCGAAGGTGATCGCCTCCTCGGCATCCTCAGTCTCAAGGACCTCCTTAGTTTCCTGCACCTGAAGATTGAGCTAGAAAGCCCCGATGGGGAGGACGTTCAGGCATCCACCTGGGGAGCATGCATCGGAACAGAGAGAAGGACGCAACCGCACAGGGCACAAGAGAGGCCGCTGGCCAGATGACGGCAGTCAAGGCGACGCGCGAACACAGACAATTACTATTCATTCAGGTGCATCATGACGACGTGTTGGAGTCGGGAAACAAACGACGGTTCGACTCGGGCGGAACGTGAAGCCGAGCGGAATTTGCGCGCCCATTCCAAATCGCTCGTCCCGATGCCGACCCGTCAAATCGAGCACTCCTTAACCAACGGGGTGGAGGCGGAATCACTCCCCACTGCCGGCTACACCCAGTGGAGGGCGTGGTTCCTTGGCTGGGACGTGATGCTCGCCGCGCTGGTGGGAGTAGTGATCTTTTTCTTTCTTGACGTTGCGAGCCTTGGCGTCCTTGGCTCCGCTGTGACGGTGGCTGGCATTGTGGCTGCGGTCGGTTTAGGGCACTACCTGTTATGGGGACGTGTATTCGCGCGGCGAGTGGTACGGGAGCAGCAGCGATTTCAAGATCAAGCCGGTCGATTGGAAACCAGCGAAACGGAGCCGCCCGACGAGTTTCTCCTGGGACTCAATGATCGGGAGCGAATGGAGTTGTTGCAACTCCTGGAGCAGCCGTTGGCGGGGGCGACAGGAGGGCGAGAGGAAAGCAACAACAGCGCGGCGATTCGTCGAGAGCTACAGGATAAACTCCGCATGTTCGGCGCTTGACCTCGGTTTGAATCCGCGTACGCGATTCCGGGCCATCACTTTGGGAGGTTTAGTCATGTGGATGATCGATACTGCAAGTGGTCTGGGGATCGCCCTGGCCCTGGTCGCCTTGTACCTCTTGACCTGCATCCGTGTTCTAAACGAATACGAGCGCGGTGTCATCTTCCGCCTGGGTCGGGCCATGCCCAAACCCAAGGGACCAGGGCTGATCATGGTCTTCTGGCCGGTCGATAGCATGATGCGCGTGGACTTACGGACCATAACAAAAGTCATCGAGCCTCAGGACGTCATCACCCGGGACAACGTCTCGGTCCGCGTCAATGCCGTGCTTTATTTCCGGGTTGTGGATCCGATGCGGTCCGTTTTGGAGGTAGCCGATTTCTTGTTCGCTACGTCCCAGGTGGCCTTGACTACCTTGCGCAGCACGCTGGGTCAGGCAGAACTCGATGACCTCTTAACGGAGCGGGATAAAGTAAACCGCCGCTTGCAAGAGATCATCGATGGGCATACCGAGCCGTGGGGGGTGAAAGTCTCTGTCGTGGAAGTCAAGGATGTGGACCTCCCTGAGCCGATGAAGCGGTCGATGGCCCGCCAGGCGGAGGCCGAACGCGAACGGCGCGCGAAGGTGATCAACGCGGCGGGGGAGTTCCAGGCCGCCAACAAACTCCGGGAAGCCGCCGAGATCATG
>JBGQLF010001564.1:0-2214 GCA_041499985.1 Gemmataceae bacterium | reverse complement strand
GCCCCGGCGGCCAACAAGCCTTTCATGAAGTCGCGGCGCGACAAGCCATGCCGGCCAACGGCGCGCTCGAAGTTTTCTTTGCCGGTCTTTCTGACGTCTTCAGGAATGTACAGGGACATAGAGTAGCTCCTTGAGGCTCGAAGCGCTTACGCACGCGCCGCAGCATGAACGTCGCGGCGTCGACCAGGTGTTCGCGTCCGCCAGCTCGAGGGCCGCAGGAATCGCAGTAGGCCATCGAGGCCGACCCAGCAGCCACTCCGCGTCGTGGCCAGCGTGAGCAGCGCGAGCATCTCGATCAGGTTCTTGTTGATGTAGTAGTAATTCCCTTCCGCGCGGATATTCTCCGGCACCCAGGGCAGGGCGGGCATGGTCAGGTAAAACAGCAGCAGGAAAGCCGCGCCACCGAGGCAGGCCGAGCGCGTGAACAGACCCAGAAGCAGGCACACGCCGACCGCTGTAATGCCATAGCGCGTGAGAGCATCGATCCATCGCAGCCGAGTCGACTGTTCCCCCGCCGGGACGAGACCTTTCGCTTTCTGCTCCGCCGTCAAGGTGATGCTCTGGAGCATCTCCTGGAATGGCCGATCCAACTCGGCCAGCAGCTCGGCGCGGAGGCGCGCTGCCTCGGCTTTCTTCGTACGCAGTTCCTGCTTCCAGACGTCCTTGTCGAAGGCGGGCAGATACTGGTTCTCCAGCTCCTTGACCTTCTGAAGCTTGTCGCGGTACTCCTGAATACGCTCCGGAACGGTCTCCTTGACCTTCACGTTGACCGAGGAAAAGCTCTTGTCCACCTCCAAGACTCCTCCCAGAAGCCAGCGGGCGGTTTGCTCCTTGGTCTGGTCGAGTTTGGCTTGAGCCAGGCGGAGTTGCTCCTCGCTCAATTGGTGGTGATCGGCGAAGCGTTGGAAGGCTTCATCCCACTCCTTATTCAGAGCGGGAGGAATCCGCTGGCGCGCGGGTGTCCGAGCGGAATCTTGGCTGTCTTTCAGAGGCTCCGGTGTCAGACGAGCCAGGGCTGCTTCATCCAGCTCGCCAATCTGCTGCCGAACGACCGCGCCCAGCGGTCCGGTGGCCTGGCGGAGATACGGCTCGCTGGTCCAGGGGCGGCTGGTCTCGGTCCGGCCGCGGCTGACGGACTCAATCTTTTCAATCCCTTCGAACAGGAAATGCCAGCCGATGGCCAGCCGCAGCAAGACCAACAGCGTTCGCGTCAGTCCGTTCATGTTGCCTCACAGGATAACCGGAAGGCAGGAGGGCAGAGACGCAAAGGTCTGTCCACCGCTGCGAATTCCGTGTTCACAGTTGCAAGTCCAGATCGCTCGGTGCCAGGCCAATCACCGCGGGCCGAGCCGACTCCCCCTCCGGGAGTAGCACGGCGCCGATGCCCGGATGCGCCGCGCAGTAGGCCCGGGCTCTGTCCACACCCAGAATAAAGAAGGCCGTCGCCAAGGCATCTGCCTCGGCCGCGGTTGGAGCAACCACGGAAGCGCTGGCCAAGCCTTCAGCGGGCCAGCCGGTGCGCGGATCGAGAATATGCCCCAGCTTGCGGCCATTGTATTCCAGGTGCTGGAACGTGGCCGCCGACGTCCCGAGGGCACGATCGCGCAAGTGTACCACCGCCAGATGCCGCTCCGGCTCCCAGGGATGGCTCAGGCCGACCGCCCAGCCACGGCCGGTGCCGGGCTCCGACCCCATAGCGTACACGCTGCTATGACCCCCATGCAACAGGGCAGCCGACAAATTCCATTCCTCCCACAGTCGCTCAGCGACCCGGTCCAATGCGTACCCCTTGCCGATGCTACCCAGGTTGATTTCCAGGCCGGGCGTGTGGTAACGAACCGTGCGGCCCTCGGCATCGAGGACCACTTGCTTCATGCCGACCCGATTCAGAGCCTCGGAGCGTTCCTCGTTGGACGGCATTCGGCGTGGGCCGCGGAAAAATCCCCAGGCCTTGATCAGGGCACCTGCTGTGATGTCGAACGCACCTTCGGTCTCCTGCGTCAGGCGAGCCGAAAGTGTCAGTAAATCGAAGAGTCGTTCTTCCACTGGCACGGCCAGGAACGGCGCAAGCTGGTTGAGTCGGCTGATTTCACTGCTGTCGTGATACACCGTGAGCTGCTGTTCGAGCTGAGCGATCTCTTCAAACGCGGTGCCGGCGATCGCCAGGGCGTTGGGCGTGCCGTAGGGGAGTAGCACCTCAAAGCGCGTCGCCAT
>JBGQLF010001563.1:0-2222 GCA_041499985.1 Gemmataceae bacterium | reverse complement strand
GAGGGAGTTGGCTGTCGTTCCCTGCAGGTTGGCGTTGAGATTGGAAAGGCCCACGGCGCCGGTGGGATTGGGATCGGCGGTGTTCGGGGCAAACATGTCGTCCTGCATTTCCAGGCCGCCGCGCAGATTCACATTGATGCGCGTCTTCGGCACCATGTTGGTCGCCGCCATGAGCGTGAGATAGTGGGCGTCATTGCTGGGCGGCGTCGAATAAGCCGCGGAGAGCCGAAAGGGCGTAATTGTCGACGCATATGGATAGGGAAGGTTGATGAAGTTGTTTCCGTCCTGGAAACGCGAAAAGGTGTACTGCAGCGCCGCCTGGTTCAGAGGTGTGGCGTAGGCGAGCGCTACATCGTAGCGGTCGGTCGTATAGTCGATGGGCAGGGCAAACGCCATCCCGGGCCAAAGCCTGTCTTTGCTTGGGACAGTTCCTGTTGTTCCCGTCCCTGCGCTGACTCCGAAAGACTCTTCCATCGAGCCGAATTTGTGTTCGTGGCGGACGGCGCCCGTGAAGGTCCAGTCGCCGTAGATGTATTTAAAGTTGCCGCCGAAGATGTCGCGACGCGTGCCCGTCTGGAAGGGCTGCATGGCATTGTTCAAATCCGGATTGAAGATGTTGTTGTAGTCGGTTTTGAATTTGGCCCCGACGTTGCTGCCGTCGGTTGCGCCGCCCCATGCCATCAGGGGGCTGTTCAGGGTCCCCTGGCCTCCGTTCACGGTATAAAGCGAGTTGATGACATTCCCGGTGTAGGTAATGGCGTCGTAGTAGATCCTGCCCTCGAAGGTGCCCTGCTTGCCGAAGCTGAGGTTCACCGAGCCGTTGTTCACCACATTGTTGGAGGTGCTGGAGCTGAAGTTGTCGAGGCCGCTGCCGGTTTGGAAGACCAGATTGTCGCCGGCGGCGTCGTAGTACCAGGTCCCGTCGGAGCTCCATATGGGGCGCTTCTGAACGTCAAATTCGCCGAGGAGGTCGACGCCGGTGGTGTTGAGGCCGGTGTAACGGCCGGCCTGCTCCGGGTTCTTGCCCACGACCCCCATCACGCCGATCCCGACCTCGTAGCGCGTGCCACCGGAAGAGACAACCCCGTCCTCGGCGAATGCGGCCAGTGGCGCCAGGCAGGTGGTAGCCACCAAAACGGCCTTGAGCGTATTCCGGTTGAGCATCTGACCCCTCCATGCTCGAACATTTATCGTCGCGTCACCGCAAGAAGAAAGCTCCTGCCGGGCTGTTCGACCCGTGCACTTGCGAGTGGCAGTTGAGGCATTGTCTCTGGTTCGCCAGCTGGGGAGCGAAGAAGGTGGTGCCCGTCTGCGAGTTGGGGACCGAATTCGCCCCGCCGAAAGCCCCGCCGTGGCCGTTGCTGCCCACCTCGCTATGGCAGGACGAGCAGAGGAAGTTCTGCGGCTCAATCAGCAGGCGCGCCTGGACCGAGCCGTGCGGCGTGTGGCAGTTCGTACAGTCCTCGCGCACCGGCTGATGTTCCCACAGCAGCGGCCCGCGCTTTTCAGCATGGCAGTTGTAGCAGGTCTCATTGACGGTGAATTCCTTCAACAGGTGCGGCCCCGGCGAGCCGTGCGGGTTATGGCAATCGACGCACACGACCGCGCCTTCGCGGATCGGGTGGTGCGAATAGAGGAACGACTCGGCCCGTTGCTGGACGTGGCAGGTGAAGCATTTCTGGGGCTGTGTCATCCTCACCAGCACCGGATCCTTGGTCACGTGCACGGTGTGGCAATCGGTGCAGGCGATGTCGTTGTTGGCGTGCTGGCTACCCTGCCAGTTCATGCGCAGGCCGGACTCGTGGCAGCTCAGGCAAGCCCCGTTGCGTTCGGCGACCGGAGAGATGTCCGCCCCTGGGACGTTCGGTTTCTTGACGAGAACCGGCGGCAGAATCAGGGTGCCGGTCGAACCCATTTTCATCTTGGCGTGATCCGCGCTCGGACCATGGCAAGATTCGCAGCCTTGCTGGCCGAAGGGCGAGTGCGGATCGCCCTTGACCGCGTGCGGCGTCTGGAGAATGAAATCGACCGGGTGCGAATTATGGCATGTGAGGCAAGTCTTCTCGCCCTGATCGGAATAAAGCTGACTCTTCACGTCGGCCGCAGACGCAGCCCCCGATACCCCCACCCGTTGGCCCGTCGGCGTCGCGGCGCCAGCCGTTCTGGATGGTGACATTGACCGTGTTACCGCTGGTATTGGTCCAGGAGACCTGCCCGTATCG
>JBGQLF010001562.1:0-2237 GCA_041499985.1 Gemmataceae bacterium | reverse complement strand
GAGATCACTGCCGAGCACTGGGACCGGGCCTTCCGCACCAACGTCGTTGCCCTGCATCAGGCTTCGCTGCTCGCCGCCGAATCGATGCGCCGGCGGGGCGGGGGCAAGATCGTGGCCCTGTCCTCTATCGGGGCGCAGCGTTGCCTGGATTACCTGGGCTGCATCGGTACTGTGAAAGCGGCCGTGGAATCCCTGGTGCGTTATCTGGCCGTCGAGCTGGGAGCGGACAACATTCAGGTTAACACGGTCTCGGCCGGTCCGGTTTACGGCGAGTTGATGGAGAAGTATCCGGACCTGGAAAAGCTACGACCGCGCTGCGAAGCGTTAACCCCGCGCAAGCGCTTGAACACCGAGCAAGAAGTCGCCGAGGCCGTGACATTTCTCCTGAGCAGCAGCGGGATGAGCGGCTCCGTCTTACTGCTCGACGCCGGCGGCGGACAGCGCATCAGCGTCGCAACGACCTGAAAGGGAGCGCGCCGTGGACGCGGAGCAGGACAACCATCGAGTGGCCAAGGTCGGACAGCCCTATCGCACGTGGGATGGCTGCGGGACGTTCGATGCGGTCGTGATCGGCTCCGGTATGGGGGCGCTGACGGTCGCGGCGATCCTGGCCAAGCGGGCTGGCAAACGCGTCCTCGTCCTGGAGCGGCACTACACGGCGGGCGGTTTTACGCATGTCTTCAAACGGCCCGGCTATGAATGGGACGTCGGCCTGCACTACGTCGGCGAGATGCACCGGCCGGGGTCTGAGCTGCGGGCGGTGTTCGACTACATCACGGATGGCCAGGTGAATTGGGCGGACGTGGGGGATGTCTATGACCGGATCATCCTTCCCACGGGGACTTATGACCTGGTCGCCGGCGCCGAGCAGTTTCGCGCCCGGCTCAAGGAGTACTTCCCGAGCGAGGGGCGGGCCATCGACCGCTACCTGGGCCTCCTTGCCTCCTGTTACCGGGCGGTCCGTCCCTACTTCGTGGAAAAGGTGCTGCCGGGGCCGCTCTGCTGGCTCGTCGGACCGCTGATGCGGATGCCCTTTCTCCGGTATGCCCGGCCGACGACGCGCGCAGTCCTGGAGGGTTTGACGCCGAATCAGGAGCTGATCGGTGTGCTCACGGGCCAGTGGTATAACTACGGGCTGCCGCCTGGCCAGAGCAGCTTCGCGATGCACGCCATCGTTGCCCAGCATTATCTGGAAGGAGCGAGCTACCCCGTCGGCGGCGCCAGTCGGGTCGCGGCCGCCATCGCGCCGGTGATCGCCGGCGCGGGGGGGAAGATCCTCGTCCACGCGGAGGTGACGCAGATCCTCGTCGAACGCGGCCGGGCCATCGGTGTGCGCCTGAGTGATGGCCGCGAGGTCCGCGCCGGCGTGGTGATCAGCGGGACGGGGGTGTTGAATACGTTCACGCGCCTGCTGCCCAGGCCCGTGGCGGAAGGTCTGGGCCTACCGGATCGGCTCCAGGCTTTAGGGCCATCGGTCGCGCACCTGAACCTGTACGTCGGTCTCCGCCAGTCGGACAAGCAACTGGGACTGGGGACTGCGAATCTCTGGGTCCATCCCTCCCCGAACCATGATCGCAATGTGGCCGAGTACCTGGCCAACCCGGAGCGGCCGCTGCCCTGCCTGTGGGTCTGCTTCTCGTCCGCCAAGGATCCGACGTTTCCCCAGCGCTACCCCGGCCGGGCGACGCTCCAGGTGATGACCTACGCTTCCTATGACACGTTCCGGCGTTGGGGGGACGCTCGGTGGCGGCGGCGTGGGGAGGACTACGAGGCCTTGAAGCGGCGGTTCACGGAACTGCTGCTGGAGAAGCTCTACGAGCAGGTGCCGCAGGTACGGGGACAAGTGGGCTATTGCGAGCTTGCCACCCCGGTGACCACACGCCATTTCGCCAACTACGCGAGCGGCGAGATCTACGGCCTTGCGGCCACGCCCGCCCGTTTCCGGCAACGGTTTCTGCGGCCGCGGACACCGATCCGCAACCTGTATCTCACTGGGCAGGATATCGCCAACGCCGGTGTCGCCGGGGCGATGTTGGGGGGCGTTTTCTGCGCAACGGCCCTGCTGCGCCCAAACTTATATTGGTCGATTCTGAAGGAAGAGCGGCGCCGCAGCGGGTAGGGTAACGGGGCTAGTGCAGCATCCAGGGATCTCTTTTCTGTAGGACGGCTCTCCAGAGCCGTCCGGGCTGCTCGGACGGCTCTGGAGAGCCGTCCTACAAAGAAAAACAGCTCTTTGG
>JBGQLF010001561.1:0-2246 GCA_041499985.1 Gemmataceae bacterium | reverse complement strand
GTGACGTGGCGAGCAACTTGGGCAAACGCACCAGCCACCAGACCGGGACCGTAAGCCACGTCCAGCACGGTGTCCTCTGGCCCGGCTCCGGAAGCGGCCAAGAGAAGTTCTGGAGAGTGATTCTGCATCTGCGAAAAGGGAATCGCCTGCTTGGTGAACTGCTCCAGAATCAACCGTTGATGCTCGGCGGCTTTGTCGGTCATGGTCCACCTAATTTGTGGTGTTCCTATCCCTTGATCTCTGCCTCGCTCTGGAGCGGCCAAGACATCGCCAAGTGCCCCGGCTCATACGCCGGAGCCGCCGCACTGAAATACCGCAGCGTCATATCACCGTCGTTTTTCAGACCAGGCGGCTGTCCGGACGGAATGAAAATGCAGTCTCCGGGTCCAACCCGTTGCGTCTCGTCTCCCATCGTCATCAGCCCACGGCCTTCGAGGATGAAGTAGACCTGCTCGGGCTGATGGCGATGAATCCGCTGCTCTCCTCCCGTCTGAATTACGGCAAGCGTTGTGGTCAGATGCTCGGCGGTGCTGGTCCAAGGTGAGGCCAGCAGATACGAAGTGATCCCTTCCGGGCGAATCTAACGGGGTTCGCGGACGATTCTTTCCTGTATCGCGCACAGGTTCGGACACCGAGGCAACGGCTATCAGGGAACTTTCCCGAGGAAGGAAACGCCTTCTTGTTTGCCAGCGGCCGGACGGGTAAGCTGAACGGGAAAGGAGAGCCGTCATGTCCAGTGACATCATCGACCTGAATGCCCCTTCGCTGCGAGGCGGTTTGGACCGGCGTCCGGAAGACCTGCCGCATGGGCTGATCGTGCCGCCGCCGGAGGTGCGCGAGGTGCTGGCCAAGGAGAAGGCGAAACATCCGCCGGAGTGCTGGCCGCCTCCCACCGAAGAATGCATCCTCAATCAGTGGACGCTGGGTTACTACTTCGATTACCTAGGCCACGAGGTGCTCTATCGGCAGACGTCCGAAGGACCCGAGGTGTTGGCGGTGGGGTTTGACGAAATCTTCGCCAAGACCAAGGGCATGGATCCCGAGGCGATGAAGGATTTGGAAACCTGGATGCCCTCATGAGCCGGTTGCAAATCCCCATCACGGGCCAGATGCTTTGGCACACCGGGGATGTCCGGCGCTGGGTGGAGATGAGAGTGGCGCTCCGAGACGGTGCCGGAAACTGGCGTCAACGGATGTTCCGGATCGACAGCGCCAGCGATATCACGACGATGGCGGCCCACGAAGCCGCGAAACTCGGCCTCCCGATGCCCGTCCGCGCCTCGGCCGGAGCAAAGCACACACAGACCAGCTTGGAAATCCGCTCGGGCTATCTCCGTTTTCGGATCATCGGCATGGATCTGACGGAGTACGTCACCCCTTGTTTGTTCCTCGGCGACCCCAACACGCCGCCGGTCGGCCCGGCCGCGACCTTACCGAGCAAGCTCCTGCAACCCTTGGCTCTTCTCGACCAGCTGCGCTTCGAAATGAAGCACGACCCGAGCGATGGGACGCCCCATGGCATGCTGATCGTGGAGAAGAAGTAGCCGGCAGTCGGAGCGCTGGGATCGCTTCACTTCTTGGTCGTGGGTCCCGCTGCGATCAGCAGTTCGGCTTCCCGCAGGAAGACGGCGCTCTCGGGATCCCTGGACCAACGGGGTTGCAGCAGCGCTTCTCGCAGACGAGCGAGCAGCGCCTGTGCCTGCTCGGGGTGACCCAGTTGATGCTGGGCCATCGCCAGGAATGCCAGATCCGCAGGAGAGGACCCATCCGTCTCCGTGGCATTGAGCTGCTTGGCACGGGCCAAGGTCTCGACAGCCGCGGGATACTGCCCCAGGCGGTACTGGGCTACCCCAAGTGTGTGGATATAGGCACCGTTCTCGGGCTCCAGCCGGCACGCTTCTTCCGCTTGCCGCAGCGCGTGACGATACGCGCTGTCCGAGGCACCCGCTTTATGAACCACTTCCCGGCTCGCCTGGTTCAGAGTCTTGGCAGCCGGAAACTGATCTGCCAAGGTCAACGCTGCTTGCCGGAGCGCATCGTCTAACAGAGGATTGCCACGCAGGGACGCGATCACATCCACCTGGCGTACGTGGGTGGCGGAGAGGTATTCGATCAGAGCGAAGGTTCGCTCTCGTAGCTCGCGCTGGCGCCGCATCTCCAGGGGAAGGCGGACCGTTTCCCAGATGCGCACCGTCTGATCCGCGCTGACGGAGGCCAGGCTCTGGGCATCCGGACTGAAGGCCACG
>JBGQLF010001560.1:0-2252 GCA_041499985.1 Gemmataceae bacterium | reverse complement strand
GGTTCAACGCGGGTTACCGGGCTGGGGCGGCATTTTTGCAACTTGCCGCGCGGGGAGCCGGAATGTTGAAAAGTGGCCGCCACAAGCGTCCTACCAGGCAAGCACCAGGATTGAGCCCGGCTCGAATTACCTGCCGTCAATCGGGTCGTGTCTGGTTGCCCGATTGGCCGGCGTTCAGTTCTTGCTCAATCGCTTGAGCTTGGCCGTAGGCTTTTTCCGCTTCCGCCATCTGGCCCGCGCTCTGGAGCAGAGCGCCGAGAGCGTCGTAGCTGTGGCCCAGCTCGCGACGGAACGCCCGCTCCGTGGCATCCGTACGGCCCAGCTCCTCCAGGAGAGCCAACCCTTGTCGATAGAATTCCTCCGCTTCCAGGAGCCGGCCAAGAGGCGCCAGCAGCAAACAAAGCGTGTGACAGCTCCGGGCCAGTTCCAGCCGATAGGCCGTCCCCTTTGCTTCTCGTATCAGGTGCTCGCGCAGGCTCCAGGCTTCGCGATAGGCTTCTTCGGCTTCCGCCAGGCGTCCCGTGGTCAGCAGGAGCCGGCCGAGGTGATCCTGAGTGCTGGCCAGTTCCTGGCGGTACAGCGGCACCCGCGGGAAATCCGCCCGCAACTTGTTGCGGAGTGCGAGGGCCTGGCGATACGCCTTCTCCGCCTCCGGCGACCGATCCGTGGCGGCCAGCACCATGGCGAGGTTGTGGGCACAAACGGCCAGGCCCTGCCGATACGGCGGCATACTCGGATAATCCGCCCTCAGCTTCTTCCATCCTGCCAGCGCCTGCCGCTGCATGGTCTCTGCCTCTTGCAACCGGCCGGTGTCCCGCAGCAGGGTAGCCAGATTGTTCTGACTGGTCGCCAGATCCTGCCGATACGCCGGCGTGTTTGGATTCGCGCGCGCCAACTTCTCGAGGAGCACCTGCGCCTGGCGGTAAGCCAGCTCGGCCTCGGGGAGTCGGTGAAGGGCTTGCAACACAATCCCCAGGTTATTGCGGATCCCCGCCAGGCCATCTTGGTATGGCAGCTGCTCGGGATCGTCCGCGGTAAGCTCCTCGAACAGGGACAGTCCCTGGCGATAGGCCATTTCCGCCTCCGTCCGGCGCCCCCGAAAACGCAGCAGATTGCCCAGGCCGCTGTAGGTGACAGCCAACTCCGCAGAGGCATCTGCCCCCGCCTTACCCCCCCTTGCTAACGGCTCCAGGAGAGCGAGCGCCTCGCGATACGCTTCCTCCGCCTCGGTGGGCTGCCCCAGTTTGTGCCGAATCTCGCCCACTCGGCGATGCGCCTTGGACGTCTCGAGGCGGACGACCGGGTCTGTGCCGCGCTCCGGGGCGAGTGTCTGGTAGAACCGCAGCGCTTTCAGCAGGAACTCCTCCTGGACCGGCTCCAGTTGCGGCTCCTGCGCCAGCCAGTGCTCGGCCAGATGATCCACCAAGCCGTGTTTGGCCAACGCCTGCTCCGGACTCATGTAACGGAGCGTCCCCACCAGGTCGCCGGTCTGTGTGAGTCGCGTATCGTCTTGACAGCGAGCTAGGCCGAAGTCCGTGACCCACAGTTGGCCGTGCAGATTGACGAGCAGGTTGGCCGGCTTGATATCGCGGTGGACCACGCCCACTTGATGGGCATGCTCCAGCGCCTCGGCCGCCTGCTGGCCCAGCCGGGCCACGGTCCGGGAATACGCCGGGTTCTTGGTGGACCGCTCCGTGGACAGCCCGGCCAGTGCCTCCACGGTCGTGGCAATGCCGGGACGAGGAGGGAGGAGCGTTTCCGCACCTTCCGCGATCTCCGAGCCACGATCCACGGTCAGCTCCAACCCGGCCAGCTGCCGCAGCTCCCTGATCAGGCCTTCGAGGCTCTGGCCTTCGATGAACTGCATGGCATAGTAGCGCACCCCGCGCTCGCAGCCCACCGCGTAGACCGGCACGATGTGGGCATGGTGCAAGCTGGCGGCAGCCTGGGCCTCGTTCTTGAAGCGCTGGAGCGCCCGCGGATCGAGGACCGCCGCGAACGGCAAGACCTTCAGGGCCACGCGGCGCTCGAGCGAAATCTGTTCCGCCTCGTAGACAATGCCCATGCCCCCTCGGCCCACCTCGCGCACGATGCGGTAATCACCGAGGCGACCGCCGGGTGCAAAATCCGCCAGGCCGGACGGCGACTGGCAAGCCGGATCGACCTCTTGCATCACCATCAGCGCGCCGACCAGCTCGCGGATCTGGGTCGCCATCTCTGGGTGCTGCTGCACCAGCGCCTCGACATCCGGC
>JBGQLF010001559.1:0-2255 GCA_041499985.1 Gemmataceae bacterium | reverse complement strand
CCCGGCCTGGCCGGCCACAAGGGCTCTGTCGAATCCATCGCGTTTTCCCCCGACGGCAAGACCCTGGCGTTTCCCAACGTCCTCGAGCAAACGGTGACGCTCTGGGACCTCGCCTCGCGGCAACCGGTCGCCGTTCTCAAAGGCCACATGAGGCCGGTCTGTTGCGCCACCTTTGCACCCGGCGGCCAAATCCTGGCGAGTGCCGACGTCGGTGGGACAATCCGGCTCTGGGACGTCGCCACGAAGAATAGGCTGGCCGACCTCCAAACGGGGTTCGATGGCTGGATCAGATCGGTAGCCTTCTCTCCGGACGGCAAGCTTCTTGCGGCCGCCGGTGAGCATGGCCTTGTCATGGTTTGGGATCATGCCACCGGGCGAGAAGTGGCTCCACGCACTCCGGGAACTAGAGTCCAGTTTAGCCCCGATGGCACGCTGCTGGCCGCCAGCTCGGGCAACACCGTCCGACTCTGGAACGTCGCTACCTGGGAGACCGTCGCCGCCCTCGCGGGCCACACGGCCGAAGTCCATTGCTTTGCGTTCGCTCCCGACAGCCGGACTCTGGCTGTCGGCGACTCGGCCAGTACCCTCCGCCTGTGGGATGTGGCTCGGAAACGGGAGGTCGCCAGTCGCAGAGGGCATACGTCGAACGTCCGATCCGTGGCGTTTTCGCCTGACGGCCGAAGACTGGCGACGGGCGGCGGGGACAGCACCCTCAAGCTTTGGGATCTCGCCCCGCTCCAGGAGGTAGCCAGCCTCACGGGCCATGACGGACCGGTCAATTGCCTGGCGTTTTCGCCCGACGGCAACACCCTGGCCACGGCGAGTGCCGACGCCAGTGTCCGGCTGTGGCAGTCCCCGCCCTTGCCTGCGGAGCGTCGCGAGCCGGCCGAGGCCCCGAGCGTGCCGCCGGTCGAAACCATCCGCCTGTTCTCCCTTGGAACTACACGGCACCGCCGGAGCAACGCTGGCCGCTGAAGGGAAGGACTTCCGCGTCGATATCACCGCCGTGGATGGCACCGGTTGGCACGCCCAGCTGGTGCAGCGGTTCGACGATCTCCAGGAGGGCGCGACCTACACGGTCCGCTTCCGTGCCAAAGCCGATGCCCCGCGCCCGATTCATCTCGCCGGAATCATCGGCGAGCCCGATTGGCATGGCATCGGTCTGAACGAGCTCGTATCGTTGACCGAAGACTGGCAGGACTACGAACGCAAGTTCCAGGCGAAGGACCTGGCCGCTTCAAACATGATCCAATTCCACGTCGGGGAACGGACGGGCACCGTGTGGATCACCGACGTCACGGTCATCAAGGGCGCGAAGTAGACCGCTGGTCCGTAATGGTCGTTGGCCGTGCCCCTCAGGACCGGTACCCTGGAGAAAGGTTAATGGCAAGACCCACGTGGAGGAGCTCTTCATGTTGATTCAGGAAACCAGCCGCGCCCTGGAAAGGCTACAGGGCATGCTGCTCCAGAAAAAGGAGAGGATGCTGCCGGTTACCTACAACGAGGCCCAGCGCTACCTGGACAAGTTGGACAACGCCTTGAAGGTGCTACAATAAAGCCTGCCCCGACCTTCCCTGGCACGGTCGGATCAAGGGGACTGGACCCGTGAGGGTAGGGGTCCAGCAAAGGATGGCTAGCCCCGTGGCCGGTTTATGCTCTTACACGCTCCCGTGAGTCTGCGCAAGCTCCTCGATCGCCACTTCCCCGGTTGGCCATCTTTCTTGCCGGCGTCCGTGATCCCGAGCTACACCTGGACGATGCTGTGGCAGGAACGGCCTCGCTTCCTGCCAGGCATCCTGGCTGTCGCGTTCAGCGCCTTGCTCATCACCGTGCAGTGTGGTCTGCTGCTGGGTATGTTTACGTTTGCCTCGTTGCCGATCGATCACACGCCGGACGCCCACATCTGGCTCGGCGGTCCCAATGTCGTCAGCGTCGACCTGGGCCGGGCCATTCCGGAAAGTCACCTGGCGCGTCTGGCGAGCCAACCGGAAGTTGTCCGCTGTGAAATCTATCTGCAAGGCTTTGCCTACTGGAACAAGCCCGACGGCAGTTTCGAGCTGTGCATGATTGTCGGCTCTCGGCTGCACGAGGAGGCGCTGGGCGCGATCCAGGAACTGACGCCGGAACTCCGCGCCAAGTTAACCGAGCCTGGGGCGATCGTCGTAGATGAATCGGAGCTTGATCGGCTGGGCATCCAGGGAGTTGGAGATATTGCGGAGATCTCCGACCAGCGGGTGCGGGTGGTGGGGCTGGTG
>JBGQLF010001558.1:0-2266 GCA_041499985.1 Gemmataceae bacterium | reverse complement strand
CAGGATTCCCATCCTGCCGGCAGGATGGGAATCCTGCCCCACAAGGCAGAACTCCACCAACGCCAGTAAAGCATAGCCACGGTTGCCGCCTGCGGTGCCGTCCGGTCCCGTGGCCAGCTGGGTGGCACGCCCTGAGTCTTCGAAGGGCGTGATCGGGCTAGCTCCCCACGCCCTTCGAAGACTCAGGGCGTGCCACCCATTTACTGACATACCACTGTCAGTGTCCGAGTTATTGTTGCGCGGCTCCATAGGCTTCCTTCGCTCGTCAAGCTTTCGACAGAGCAAGAGGCGTTGTTGAAGCCCCCCCGATGGAATCTACGGAACCCCGGGCACACTTCGCTGCCGCCTCAGTGCCCCGGCCCATGTTTTTCATGTCCGCCCTGGAACAGCGAATGCTTCTGCTCCCCGCGCGACAGCACGTACGCCATCAGATCGAGGATCTCCTCCCGCGTCAGCTTGTCCAGCAGTCCCTTCGGCATGAGCGAGATAGGAGACTTCGTCCGGTCAGCGATGTCGGACTTCGGGAGCACGACCGGCTCGGCCTTCGCCAGCGGGTTCTCGATCACCTTCACCACCTCGAGCGTCTCCTCGAGGATGAGGCCCGTCACGGTCTTCCCTGCCTTGGTCTCGAAGATGTACGTCTGGAACTTCTCGTTGATGCGGAACGACGGCTCCAGCACGTCGCGCAGGATGTCCACCGGCTTCAGCTTCGGATCGAGCTGGGTCAGATCAGGCCCAATCTCGGTGCCGGCGCCTTGCATCTTGTGACAGGCGATGCAGCTGGCCACCTGGAACATCTGTTTGCCTGTGGTGAAAGAGCGGCCATGGTCGAGCTGCTCCACCGAGGAAGCCAGCTCCTCAAACTTCCACTCCATGCGCGGCCGAATGAACTTGAGCAGCTCGTCGGCGACCGGCAGCGGGTGCTTGGCCAGGTAGCCCTCGGCATCGGCCAGGTACTCGTCGAGATCCTCGACGACATATAGCGCTCCATACATGCGCCGCCAATGGCCGGGATAGGTGCAGACATAGGGGTAGACGCCCGGCTTGGCCGGCGCGGTGAAGTCGAGTTTCTGGATATCGCGAGGCTGGAGCAGCCGGCTCGACAGAAGGATCTTGGGCGAACTCGGCACGTAGTGCCGCTCCAGAGCGCCGGGCTGCGTGGCCGAGGTCTCGGCGAGCGTGCCGATTTCCTCGAGCGCCCCGGGCTGGGTGATGACGAAATTATGCGGCATCAGATCGGTATTCTCGAAGAGGAACTCCACCGGCTTGCCCGCCTTCACCACGATGCGGTCCTTGTCGAAGAGCATCTGGTCGGGCACGGTGCCCATGCGAATCACGCGCACGCCCAGTTCGCCGAGTTCCTGACGCACCACCTTGGCGTCGGTCAGGGGCAACAGGGACACTAGTGCATCGGCCAGCTGCATGGCGTCCAGAACGGCCGGGGAAGTTCGCTCCAGGACCGGTACCTTGCGGACGTAAGCCAGGAGGCTATTGAGCATGGGCCTAGCTCCCTCCTTCGGCCACTGTGCCACCGGGATGCGCAAGAGGGCCTGGACCGCTGGGTGCCGCTCCGCGTCATCGTTGACGAAACGCGCGAGCGCTTTGAATGCCGATGCTTCTTGACCGCGCACACTGGTCAGAGCGTTCATCGCGGCGCGACGGACGAGGCGCTCTGGAGCCTGCACGCTGACTTCGTAGGCCGCCTTCCCGTCCGGCGCGGGTAGCTTGTCCTTCTGGAAAACGACGTTGCGGCTCGAATCCAGTACCTTGAGCGTGAAGCCGTCGAGCCGTTTGCCGAAGTTGCCGTCGGTCCGGTTGTAGATCAAGATCGAATCGATGCGGAGATCCGCTCCCAGATCGACCTCCCACCAGGGATTCCTGGCGCCTTCCTGCGAATGGGTCTGGCCGCCGTTGGCGTAGGCACCACTCGTATTGCCATCAATGGCCTTGCTGGCGTCGCCGCCGCTGGCCGTGCTGTCCTGCGACGCCTTGCCCTGGCGCGCGACATTGTTCCCCTCGCTATACACCTCGACCTCGGCAAGCGTCAGCGTTTTCTGCCGGCCCGGCAGTTCAACGCGCACATAGCGGCCAAGCGTCGCTTTGCCTTGCGGCGCCGTGGAAGCCAGCTCCTTCGGTAAACCAACCAGGAGCGGCTCAACCTTCGGATAGAGGCTTGCGCGCTGGCCCGGATCGCGGATCAGCGGCATGGCGTTCAGCAAATCCTGGAGGGCCGTCGCCGACTTGGTGGCCAGCGCCCAGGCCTTGT
>JBGQLF010001557.1:0-2281 GCA_041499985.1 Gemmataceae bacterium | reverse complement strand
GCATACGTTCCGCGAGAGGCAGTGCTAGCTCCCGAATGGCATTGATCAAATCCTGGGTATATGCCGCTCGGTCTCCGTAGCGCTGCTGGACGTACGCTTGTCCCTGGCGGCCGAGAGCTTTCCAGTGCAACGGCCGTTGCCCCAGATCATCGAGGGCCGCGGCAAAGGCGTCGAAAGCGTCCACGACCTGGCCGCCGCCGCACCGTCCCAGGTGTCCGGTCAAAACGGCGCAGCCCGCGTCGGCAATCAAGGGGACGCCTTGTGCCCAGGCCTCGAGCGCGGTCAGCGAGAGGGACTCGTAGCGCGACAATTGCACCACCCCGGCCGCTCCGGCGAGGAGGTCGCGCTTGGTTGCCTCATCAACAAAGCCCAAGTCCTGGGCCCAGGGCTCGGCCGGAATAGCCACGCTGCCTTGGCCGACAAACACGAAGGCAAAGCATTTGGGAGAATGCAGCTGATAGCGGCGAGCATAATCGAGCAGCCGCGGCAGGTTTTTTTGCTCGGAATAGCGTCCACAATAGAGTAGATAGGGTCGCGACACGCCGGCGCGGCGCCGACCGCGCTCCGGATCGCCTGGCATGGACTCCAGATTCGTACAGACACAACGCCCACCGGGATGATTCAAGCCAAGCTGTACCTGGGCGAACGCCTGCTCTTCTGGGCTATGGTACAGCACTCCGCCGACGTGCTCGTAGGTTTCACGCCAAAGGCGCAACCTCGCCAGTGGTTCGTCATGAAAACACGGAACCAGCAGCGTCTTGGCGGCAAACGTGCGGGCCACATCCGCGGTCAGGCCGAACAGATACGGGCCGACCAGAATGGCATCGAGCTCTTCGAATCGCTGGCGCAACGCCGCGATCAAGCCGGTGGAGTGAATGGAGTTGAGGAGATACTGCCGCTCCACTTCCTCCGATACAGGCTCTTCCGCCTGGACAATGCGGCGCACCGACTCCAGGTGGCGCGGCCGATCCTGCGGATCAAGCCGGAAACGGTGCACGGGGAGTCCGTCGAGGTGGATGGTTCCTTCCGCGTATTGATTTGTCCAGGCACTTTCTTCGCGGGTGCACGTCGTGAACACTTCGACCCGGTGCCCCGCCTGGTGCAGAGTCTGGGCCATGGTCCGCAGGGAGGTTTCCGCCCCGCCCACAAAGTCGGCCCCATAGCGAAATGCAACCACGGCCACGCGCAGCCGAGCCGGGAGTTCGATCTTGGGCGGGCGCTGCGCGCTTGCTACTGTCAACACGCGCCGGAGCTGTCGTGCCAGATCGTCGGGGTCATCCGGCGTGAAGGTGAGGCCGGCTCCGCCGACCGTTTCGGGCAGAGCGCCCGCTCGCGCGGCCACCACAGGCAAGCCACAGGCCATCGCTTCGATCAGAGGAATGCAAAAGCCTTCATGCTTGGATGGCATGACAAAGACATCAGCGGAGCGATAGGCATCGAGCAACTGCTCGGTCCGAACCTGTCCGAGGATATGGAGCCGGTCGGTTATCCCGAGTTCCTTTGCTCGCGCCTCGCAGCGCTGGGCTTCCGTCGTATAAAGATCGCCTTGGTCACCGATGAGAATGGCGTGCAGCGGCGGCCGCACGTCCTGGAGCCGGTGCAGAGCTTCGATCAGGAGGGGTACCCGTTTGTTGGGTGCCAGGCGGCCGACGAAGAGCACTAGCGCCGCATTGCCAACGCCTAGCTGGTCCCGCAGGTGAAGGCGTGGCTTACCGGGAGAGAATTGTCCTAGATCGACCGGATGGCTCAGGCAGTGGATACGATCTTGAGGATAGCCAGTGCTTTCCTGGAGCTCACGGGCGGTGAATTGGCTATGGACCAGCGCTCCCTCGGCGCACCAGACCAAACCCCGTTGCGACGCACCTTGCGCGAGCGCCTCGCGGTTGTGGCTGCCCCAGAAGTCACAGGGAGTGACGCCATGGTAATCGAGCAGGATGCGCGGCTTGCCACCGGCCAAGAGCGGTAAGAGTTCAAGGAGGCCAAAAGCTTGGCCGTATTCGACCAGGATCAAATCGGCCGTGATGAGGAATTGCCAAGCGTCGCCGTGCGCTTGGGCGCCCTTGAGCGGGACCGAGTGCGCCCGCAGGGCCGGGTGAAGGCGTTTCACGGATTCAACGAACACGCGCACATCGGCGCCGCGTTCCAGAAAGAAGGCGACCTTTTCGGCCACCTGATTGCCGATGGCATCATGGGCCTGGGCGCTGGGCGTCAAGAACGCGACGCGCATCCCTGTCCCTCCCTGGACGCGTGAGCGGTCGGAAAAGCTACGGTGGCAGACCTG
>JBGQLF010001556.1:0-2288 GCA_041499985.1 Gemmataceae bacterium | reverse complement strand
CTTGGAGGAAAGAGTGATGAGATATGGCACGGCGCTGGTCCTCCTGGTGATGGCGGTTGTCCCCGCCAGGGGGCGGGCAGATGATCCGCTGCCGATTATCCTCCGGGATGTTGGCATCGACCAGCGGCTGAACGAACAGGTTCCCCTCGATCTGGTATTTCGCGATGAGGCGGGGCGGACCGTCCGTTTGGGCGACTACTTCGACGGCAAGCCACTCATTCTGGTGCTTGCCTACTACCGCTGCCCGATGCTGTGCAACCAGGTGCTCAACGGGCTGGTGGACGGCCTGCGAGGGGTCCCGCTTGACATGGGAGAACAGTTCCGGGTGGTGACGGTGAGCTTCGACGCGCGCGAGAAGCCCGAGCTGGCCGCCGCCAAGAAGGTGAATTACGCCGAGAGCTACGGACGGGGCGGAGCGGCAGACGGGTGGCATTTCCTGACCGGCGAGCAGGAGTCCATCGACCGGCTGACCCGGGCAGTCGGTTTCCGTTACGGCTACGACGCCCAGCAGGATCAGTTCGCGCACGCCAGCGGCATCATGGTCCTGACCCCAAAAGGGAAGATCGCCCGCTACTTCTATGGCATCCGATATCCACCCCGCGACATGCGTCTTGCACTGGTCGAGGCGTCGGAGGGAAAGATCGGTTCGCCGGTGGATCAAGTGCTGTTGCTCTGTTTCGACTACGACCCCACCACCGGGAAGTACACGCTGGCGGTCATGAGCCTCGTTCGCCTGGGCGGCATCCTCACCCTCTTGATCCTGGGGACCTACCTCGGCCGGGGGTGGTATCGGGACTGGCGGAAACGACGCAAGACTCTGGCAACAGGGGGATGAGCAATGTTTGCCGACGTTCCTCTGTTTCCCGAGCAAGCCTCGACCCATGCGGAGCGGGTGGACGCCCTCTTCTTCTTCATGCTCGCCGTGACCGGCGCCGTCGCGGTTCTGGTCATCGTGCTCATCCTCTACTTCGCCGTCCGCTACCGGCGCCGAACTGAAGGGCAGCCCACCCCCCGTATCCTCGGCTCGCGCTGGCTGGAGACGGTTTGGAGCGTCGTCCCGTTCTTCCTATTTCTGATCATGTTCGCCTGGGGCGCGGAGGTCTATTTCGCCCTCACCCAACCCCCCGCGGACGCGCTGGAGGTCTACGTGGTCGGAAAGCAGTGGATGTGGAAGGTCCAGCATCCGGAAGGGCAGCGCGAGATCAACGAGTTGCACGTGCCGGTGAGCAAGCCGATCAAGCTTACCCTAACCTCGGAGGACGTCATCCATGATTTTGCGGTGCCCGCATTCCGCACCAAGATTGATGTGCTGCCCGGCCGGTACGTCCACACCTGGTTCCAGGCGACGAAGTCCGGGAGGTTCCGGCTGTACTGTAACCAGTACTGCGGCACGAACCATGCCGGCATGACCGGTTACATCGTGGTCATGGAGCCGGCAGAGTACGGGGCCTGGCTGAACAGCCAAGCGGAAGGCTCGCTCGCTCTGGAGGGGCGCAAACTCTTCTTGAAGCTGCAATGCGTCGGCTGTCACAGCGCCGACTCCCGCGCCCGTGCCCCGGTGCTGGAAGACCTCTTTGGGAGGACGGTGCATCTGCGCGACGGACGCACAGTGACCGCCGACGAGGGGTATATCCGTGAGTCCATCCTGAAGCCGCAGGCCAAGGTCGTCGCCGGCTGGGAGCCGATCATGCCGACGTTTCAGGGCCAGGTGGACGAAGAGGATTTGATCAAGCTCATTGCCTACATCAAGTCGCTCCGGCCCGGAC
The DNA here is from genome assembly GCA_041499985.1 of Gemmataceae bacterium. Classification (GTDB taxonomy): domain Bacteria; phylum Planctomycetota; class Planctomycetia; order Gemmatales; family Gemmataceae; genus JBGQLF01. The sequence continues at coordinate 522 of JBGQLF010001556.1, read as the reverse complement.
AGACGCCGGTGCGGACCGAGGAGGCCGCCCCGCCGGTCAAAGGAACAATCTCGCCCTAGAGATGGAGGACTCGTCGTGAGCACGCTCACCGCACCCTTCCGACCGCAAGCCGTGGCGCCGCCGCCGGAGCCGGGGACCAACTACCTCAACGTCGCCTACGGCGTGAAGTCGTGGCTCTTGACCACGGACCACAAGCGGATCGCGCTGCTCTACCTGGTCTCGGTCACGCTGATGTTCTTTGTCGGCGGCGCGGCCGCTACCCTAGTCCGGCTCAACCTTCTGACGCCGACGGGCGGCCTGGTCACGGCGGACACGTACAACAAGCTGTTTAGCGCGCACGGCATCATCATGGTCTTCTTTTTCCTGGTGCCAGTGGTCCCGGTTGTGCTGGGGAACTTCTTTCTGCCCATGATGATTGGGGCACGCGACCTGGCCTTCCCGCGCCTCAACCTGGCCAGCTGGTACGTATACATGGTCGGCGCGGTTCTGATCCTGTGGGTCATCTTCAGCGGCGGCGTCGAT
>JBGQLF010001555.1:0-2332 GCA_041499985.1 Gemmataceae bacterium | reverse complement strand
GCTGCGTTGGACCAAGGAACCCATTCTCCTGGCTCTGATCCTTGGACCCGGGATGGCCCTGGCCGCGACGTATCTGCCCGCGCGCCGCGCCGGGCGGCGCGCCCCCCTCGAAGATTTGCTCCACAAGCGTGCTACCGCAGTCGAAGAGATCCGCCGCTGGCCGGCCTACATCGGGCTCGGACTGCTGGCGTTTGTTTCGCTGTTTGTGACCGGGATTGTGCGCAATTGGTTCGATCCCACCGTTGCCGTGAAGCTTCTCGCTCCGGCCCTGGCCCTGGTCCAGGTCGGCTGCGTCCTGGTCCTGCCGCTGATGTTGGCACCGCTTTTGCGATTGGCCACCAGGCTGCTCAAGCCGCTGCTGGGCCAGGAAGGCAGCCTGGCCTTCCGGCAGCTGGAGCGCCACCGGGCGCGGACCACGCTGACCGCAGGCGTCCTGTTAATCGCGGTGGTTTGTGCCCTTGGGTTCGGCCAATCGCTCCGCAACACGCTGCGCCACATTCATGAGTGGTGGGAACAAGTGATCAACATTGACTTCTATGTCCGGGGCGCCTGGCCGGATCTATCGGTCCACATCACGACCGCGGTTTTGCCGGAGACGCTGGCGGACGAGATCGCCGCCCTCGAGGGCGTGGCCCAGGTGGGTAAGTTTAGTCTTGTGCCCGCGCGGGCAGGAGAGCAGTCGGTGGTGATCCTGGCCCTCACGGTTCCTACCGATCGGTTGCCGTCGCTGGCGCTGGTCGAGGGGGAGCCGGCCGCGGTGCAGCGCGGACTCCTGCAAGGCGAAGTGGTCCTGGGTACGGCGCTGGCCCATCGGCTCGGCCTTCGGCTGGGAGACGCGATCACGCTCCAGACCCGCTACGGGCCGCAACCGCTGCGCATCGCGGGCACCGCCACCGAGTACACCGGCGGCGGCCTGGCCCTGTACATGGATTGGCACGCCGCCCAGCGCTCATTCGACCTTCGTGGCGTTCATACGATTTTTGTCACTGCCCGCAACGGGGCCACACCGGACCTGGCCGCCCGCTTGCAGGCGTTTTGCGCGGAGCGTGGCTTGTTGTTCCAATCCAACGCCGATGCGCGCCGCCTGTTCGATGACCAGCTCGCGGGGTTTCTGGGGTTCGTGTGGATCCTCTTGGCGCTGGTGTTCGTCGTCGCGTCGCTGGGCATTGTCAATACGCTGACCATGAACGTTCTCGAGCAGACCCGCGAGCTGGGCATCCTCCGCGCCATCGGCATGAAGCAGGGTCAGGTGGGCAAGATGATCCTGGCGCAAGCCCTGGCCTTGGCCGTGATCAGCCTGGTGCCGGGCACCCTGGTCGGGATCGCTCTCGCCTATTTCATGGACGTGAGCAAGTATTCCCTGGTCGGTCAGCAGGTCGCGTTTCACGTCGATGGCATCCACGTCGTTGGCTGCCTGATCGCGGCCCTGGGCATCGCTCTGCTGGCGGCTTCCTTCCCGGCCCGACGCGCCGCTCGGCTCCAGGTCGTGCGGGCGCTCCAGTATGAATAAGCCGCGCAAGAAGGCCACGCGGCAGAGCACCCCATTTCCAACCGTCAGACTTCGCGCCGGTCTGATGCTGGTGCTGCAACGTTTCCGGAATCGCTGGGACCCAAAGGATTTCCCCGAGTTGGCGTGCCTGCTACGGCAATTCGCGGAATCTCTGGACAAGCAGACACCAGGTAGCGGGAAGAAGGAGAAGTGATAACGTTCGCTTCGTCTATCCCTTGTCTGTAGATGCCGCGGCTTGGGCAGGCCGGAAATGCGGGAAAGCGGCCGGCCGCTTGGAGTCGACTTTGAGCTGGCGATTTGATCGCCTTGGCGTATAAAAGGAGTTTGCCAGGCTGGATAGGACAAAGGTGAGGCCCCTGCCATGGAACGCTCGTTGCACTTGCGCGATGTGTGCACTTTCCATGAGATCAGCTCGGCCGACGCCGACACCGTCGGCGGCAAGGCTCTGAGCCTCGGTTGCCTGACCCAAGCCGGCCTGCCGGTACCGCCAGGATTCTGCGTCACCACCGCCGCCTACCGTCGCCTCAGGGGCCAATCTCTCCATGATGACCTCGCTCTCTGCATAGCGATAACGGCTGCGTACCGTGAGCTGGGTGAGGGTCCCGTGGCTGTTCGGTCGGCGGCGACAATGGAAGACAGCTCCGCTGCCAGTTTCGCGGGCCAGCAGGAAACCCTCGTCGGCGTGACCGGCGAAGCCGCCGTTCTCGACGCCGTCGGCCGCTGCTGGGCCTCTCTGAACTCGGAGCGTGCTCTTGCCTATCGCCGCCGCCAGGGAGTGGATGACCAGGGCCTAGCGATGGCTGTGGTCGTGCAGCGTTTGGT
>JBGQLF010001554.1:0-2336 GCA_041499985.1 Gemmataceae bacterium | reverse complement strand
CGCAATCGGAGGCGGCAGTGGCGGCGGGTCTGAAATGGCTGGTACAACATCAGGCCCGCGACGGCCATTGGTCACTGGACGGGTTCAATCAGCAGGGCCGCTGCAATTGCAGTGGTTTCGGTCAGCGCAACGACATTGCCGCCACAGCCTTTGGCCTGCTGCCCTTGCTCGGCGCCGGCGAGACGCACAAGAATTCCAAGCTGTATAGCGATCACGTGCACCACGCCCTGGATTACCTGATCAGCCGGCAGAACAAGGAAGGCTATTTCGGCAGCGGGATGTACGCGCACGGCCTGGCCACCATTGCCCTGTGTGAGGCCTACGCCCTGACGACGGATGCCAAGCTACGCAGTCCCGCCCAGCGGGCGATCAGCTTTATTCGCTCGGCCCAGAGCAACAGTGGCGGCTGGCGTTATCAACCGCGGCAGGATGGGGACACTTCCGTCGTCGGCTGGCAGGTGATGGCGCTGAAGAGCGGTCAGATGGGCGGCCTGGAGGTGGATGACTCGACCAACCCAACCCTGGCCCAGGCGACCAAATGGCTCGACTCGTGCATGACGACGGATGGCAGCGGCTACGGCTACACGGGCCCTCAGGCGACGTCGACCATGACCGCGGTCGGCCTGCTGTGCCGGCAATACCTGGGCTGGAATCCGCGCAATCCGAAATTGGTGGCCGGCGTGAACACGCTCAACAAAACGCCGCCGGGAGAGCTGAACAGCATTTACTATTATTACTATGCCACTCAGGTCTTGCACCACATGGGTGGCGATGTCTGGAAGAATTGGAACGCGAAGATACGCGATCTGCTGCTCAAGAAACAGGATAAGGGCGACGACGCGAAGCGCCCCCATCTGAAGGGCAGCTGGCCACCGGCAGGCGATGTGCATGGCGGAGCGGGCGGCCGGATGATGCAAACCTCCCTCTCCATCCTGACGCTTGAGGTTTACTACCGCTACCTACCCCTGTACCAGCCTGGCCTGACGGGCCGAAAAGACACGGTTCTCCGATGAAGTTGGAGCCCCAGAAGATCTCGCCAGGTTGACCACGAAAGGATCGCCATGCTGAGCGCCGAAGGATGCCGACAGCGCCGACAGCGGCTGTGGCAACAGCTGGAGCCAAAGCCCGATGGTGACGCTCTTTTGCTTGCCGATCCGCTTCATTTGATGTACTTGGCCAACTTCTGGGTCGATCCCTTCAGCCTCGGAGCCGATTTTGGCGCCTATTTGTATCTGCGTCGAGATGGGCAGGCCACGCTGATTCACGACAATCGCCTGCCGAAATCGATGGAAGCGGCCCACGTCGATGAACGTCACGTTGTGACGTGGTACGACAGCCAATCGCCCGGGCGCGGCCCGCGGCGCCTGGCCTTGCTGGAGCGCCTGGGCCAGGGTAGTGATGGCTTCCGCATCCACGACCGTTTGGGCGATCCCTCTGCTCCGGTGCTCATCCGAACCCTGGCCACACAGCGCCGCGTCAAGGATGACGATGAAGTGGCGCTGTTGCGCCGTTGCATGCAGGTCACCGAGGCCGGTCATGCCTGGGCCCGCGCTCATGTCCAGCCGGGGATGACGGAACTGGACGTCTACTGTGGCATTGCGCAAGCGTGCACGCGCGCGGCGGGTCAGGCGGTGATCGTCTACGGGGACTTCGCTGTTTCTCCCGGGCCGGAGCGCCGGGGTGGACCGCCGACCCAGCACATCCTTCAGCCAGGTGACATGTTGATCCTGGATTACTCGGTGGTTCTTAGCGGCTATCGCAGCGACTTCACCAACACGCTGGTGGTCGGCAAAGAGCCGAATGCCCATCAGCAGCGTCTGTACTTGATCAGTTTGGAAGCGCTGGCCGCGGGGGAGCTGGAACTGCGGGCCGGTGCAGCGTGCCGGGTGGTCTATGAGGCCGTGCGTGGGGTGTTCGAGAAAGCTGGCGTGGCCGATTACTTTCCGCATCACGCCGGACACGGTTTGGGCTTATCGCATCCCGAGGCCCCGTACTTCGTGCGCCACGCCGACGAGTCCTTGCTGGCCGGCGACATCGTGACACTCGAACCGGGATTATATGTCCCCAACCTCGGCGGCATTCGCATTGAGCACAATTATCGGATTACGGACCAGGGTTACGAACGGTTGAGCAACCACACGATTGCGCTGACGTGACGGTTGGCGTCACCAGAGCCAGTCTCTGTTAAACTCCTGCTTCCTTGTCCACTGACCAGGACAGCACCAGCTGCAACGGGCCGAAGGCCACCGGCACGGTCATCGTCTCCTTAGTCGGGTCGTCTTGCTGGCGCCGCGTCACGAATTCCGGGATGGCCCGCAGGCACCCCTCCATCAGTT
>JBGQLF010001553.1:0-2338 GCA_041499985.1 Gemmataceae bacterium | reverse complement strand
GTGGCTGCTGCTGGACGCCGATCAGATCATCGGCTTGTACAACAGCACCCTGCGCGGGTTGCTGAACTACTACCGCTTCGTGGACAACTTCGCCACGTTGAGTCGCATCCAGTACATCCTGCGTTACTCCCTGGCCAAGACGCTGGCGCACAAGTATCGCCGCTCCATGAGCGTGATCTTCCGGAAACACGGACGCAACCTGCGGTTCGAGTGGCAACTCCCCGATGGTCGCCGCAAAGCGGTGCAATTCGCGGAGAACACCGATTGGACCGTAAAGACGGATGCGTTCGTGACCCATCCAGCAGATCCCGATCTCCTGGAATGGCATGCCCGACTGCGTACCCGGTCGAAGCTGGGATTCCCGTGCCTCATCTGCGGGGCGACGGACAACGTGGAAATGCACCACGTCCGGCATATCCGCCAGATGGGCAAACGAAAGCCAAAAGGCTTTCAGGCCGTGATGCGAGCCCTAAATCGCAAGCAGATCCCCGTCTGTAAGGGATGTCACGCGAAAATCCACCAAGGAGAGTACGACGGCATCCGTTTACACGATCTAGCTTACGACTTCAGCGCACGTCCGACCTAGATCTGGGACTGGAGAGCCGGATGCCATGAAAGTGGCCTGTCCGGTTCGGGAAGGGGCGGTTGGTGCCCTCCGCACGGAGGCCCGGCCGCCTACTTCATTAACAATACTCTACCCTTCTACGAACTCCTAGCAGTTCGTTTGACACGTAGAAAACTACTGTTTTCTCGGGTTGTTCACGTCGTTGGGAGTAGCGAGACCTGTTGGGGTGTTCCACTCGGTCGCCGGATTGGCCGGAACACTCTTCGAACGCCGTCGCTGTCATGGCAGGCAGACCCAGCGACCGGGGATGCTGTCTCGTTCGTTGACCGATCGGAAGCAGATCCCCGTCTGCCAGGGATGCCACGAAAAAATCCACCACGGGGAGTACGACGGCATCCGTCTGCAAGATCTGGCTTGCGACTTCACCGCTTGTCCGAGGTACCCTGGGACCGGAGAGGCGGATGCCGTGAAAGCGACCTGTCCGGTTCGGGAAGGGGCGGTTAGTGTCCCTCGCCAGAGGGCCTGGCCGCCTACTTCATTAACAATACGCGCGCTTAGAGTGGTGAGGTGGCGCAACTTGCGTGCCAGATCTGCTGGCACGGAAGTGGCTCGCCGGGTCATTGCGCTGAACCAGATCTCAGCGCTTGCAGGCCCGGAAGTGCCCGGATAGAGTGAGTCATCCAGCGAAAGCCAAGTATTCTTGCCCGGCCTAGACTCGTCGCACCAACAACCGGTCGCCCGACGAGTCGGACGAGGACCCCTGATGAGCAGCCACCAGCCAACCCACACCGTGCCCGATGCCGCCCCCCGGGGCGACGCTCCTGCCGTCGTGGCTCCCAAGCGGCGTATTCTGATCGCCGAGGACAGCTCCACGACCCGCCAGCAGCTCCAACAATGGCTGGAAGCCAGCCTCGAGTGTGTCGTCGATACCGCCGCGGACGGTCGTGCGGCGCTGGAGGCGTTGACCGAACGCCTTTATAGCGTGGTGCTCACCGACCTCCAGATGCCGCAGGTCAGCGGGATGGAGCTGATCGAAGAGGTCCAGAAGCGGCGCTTGCCAGTGACGGTAATTGTGACCACTGGCTATGGCACCATCGACGAAGCGGTGCAGGCAATGCGCCTGGGGGCTTACGACTTCCTCACCAAGCCGATCGACATGGACCACCTGCGCCTGATCATCCAACGCGCCTTGCGTGAGCGGACGTTGCAGGACGAGGTGGCTTCCTTACGCGAGCAATTGCAAGGTCGCTACTCTTTCCAGAACATGCTCAGCAAAAGTCCGCGCATGCACGCGGTCTTCGAGTTGATCAATCACCTTGCCCAGACCGCAACCACGGTGCTGATTGAAGGGGAAACCGGCACTGGCAAGGAGCAGGTAGCCCGAGCACTTCACAAAGCCTCGCCAGTCCGCACCGGTCCGCTGGTGTCGATCAACTGTGCCGCCTTGCCGGAAACCCTCCTGGAGAGCGAGCTGTTTGGCCACGAAAAGGGAGCGTTTACCAGCGCGGTGTGTCAACGCAAAGGACGCTTCGAACTGGCAGAGGGTGGCAGCCTGTTCCTCGATGAAGTCGGTGATATCCCGCCCGCCATGCAAGCCAAACTGCTCCGTGTCCTCCAAGAACGCCGCTTCGAGCGCGTCGGCGGCACGGTAAGCATTGAAGTCGATGTGCGGGTCATCGCGGCCACCAATCGCGCGCTGCAAAAGATGGTGAAGGAAGGCAAGTTCCGTGAAGACCTGTACTACCGGCTGAACGTGGTCAAGATTGACCTGCC
>JBGQLF010001552.1:0-2341 GCA_041499985.1 Gemmataceae bacterium | reverse complement strand
GGCGCGGCTGCTCTATGCCGCTGGGGCAGCGGCGGCAGACGAACCCGCAGGACAGCTGCATCGCGTGCCATATGCCGAGCTATACCAGCTCGGACGTGGCGCACACGGCCTCGACCGATCACCGCATCGTGCGCCGGCCGTCGGCCCCCAGTGGCCCCGAGGCCGACCCCGACCGGACCGAGTTCGTGGACTTTTACTGGGACCGCTTTCCCCAGGGCGATCCGCAGGCCGAGCGCACCTTGGGTCTGGGACTGGTGAAGCTGATGAGCGTGGGCCGGCTCCGGCCGGAGCGACACGGCGAGCGCGCCCTGTTCTTGCTGGAGTCGGCCCTGGCGCAGTATCCGCAGGATGCGCCGCTGCGCGAGAGCAAGGCCCGGGTCCTGCTGCTTCTGGGCCGGAATGCGGAAGCGCTGGCGGAGGTTCCGTCGGCCCTGGCGAAGCAGCCGGGCGACTGGCGCTTGTTGGCCGCGGCCGCGGGCGCGGCTCAGGCCGAGGGGCGGCTGGACCTGGCCCTCGATTACTGGCGCCGGGCGGCGGAGATCAACCCCCTCGTGCCGGACTACCGGGTCAGCCTGGTGGCGCTGCTCCTCCGCACGGGGCAGGTGGACGAGGCGCGGGTCCACTGGGACAGGCTCCTGGAGCTCGATCCGTTCAACGTGTCCGGGCGGCAGGCGCGGGTCGGCTTCTGGCTCCAGCAGGGCAAACCGGTCGAGGCGCGGCGCGAGTTCGACATCATTCGCCGTCTCCGACCACCGGACTTGGCCCAGCGGGAAGCGTGGTTCCTCGGTCAGTTGCCACGGTGAAAGAATTGCAGATTGCAGATTGCTTTTCCAATCTGCAATCTGCTCATCTTCCCTCCGGCTTCGCCGTGCGCTCGTAGTAGGCGGCGAGGGCCCGCTGGCTGGCGGCGTGCCGGGGGTCCAGTGCCAGGGCGCGGTACAGCCAGACGAGACCCCGCTGCTCCTCCCCCATTTGCAGCAACAACTCTCCCGCTTCTGCGGCCAAATCGGGATCGCGCGGATGGGCGTCCAGCTCGGTGCGCAGTAAGCGGGTCAGTCGGTCCATCTTGCGGTGCTGCTCTTTCCAGCGTGCTAGCTCCTCAAGGCTCTCCCGTTGCCGGTTTCGCTGCATCTGGAGGCTGATGTAGAGCGCGTAGCGGGCTTCCGGGTCTCGGGGGTTGCGCTCCAGCGCCTTCCGCAGCCAGTGCTCGGCTTCGGCAAAGTGGGTGTGCTCCAGTTCCAGTTTGCCCCGCTGAAGCAGGCCATCGAAATGCTTCGGATGGATGGCCAGCGCCGTGTCGAGTAACACCTGAGCCTCGTCCAGCCGGGACTGAGTCACCCGGCAGCACGCCAGGCTCACCAGCACATCGGGGTTGGTCGGTTGCTCGTCGCGCAGCTGTTCCAGGTGCGGCAAGGCCTCGGGGTGTCGGGCACTGGCGACCAGGATCTCGGCCAGGCGCAGCCGTACGACCGATCGACTCGGCTGGAGTTCGAGGGCGCGTTCGTAGTCGCTGATGGCTTGCCCGCGGTGATCGAGTTGATTGCTCACCCAGCCGCGCCAGTCGAGGGCGCGCACGCAATCGGGGGCGAGCTGGATCCAGCGATCCAGGCAGCGCAGCGCCTCCGCGTAGCGGGTTTGCCGCATGTACACGGTGGCTAAGGCTTCGAGGATGGCGGCCGACTCCGAATGGCTGTTTTCCACCCGGGCGAGCAGGCCCGGCGCTAACTCGTCGACGTCGCCGCGCTGGCAGCGCAGCAGCAGCCATTCCAGCTGAACCTGGTCATCCAGGTTGTTCTGGGGACCGCAGTCGCTCAAGTACTGCTCGGCCTCGGAATACGCGCCCCGGGAGCGGGCGATGCGCGCGGCGAGCACGTGCGTGGAGACTTGCCGCAGCCACACGCGCAGGGCTTGTTGAACATGCGCCTGGGCCTCGTCGAGGCGTTCCTCGGCCAAGGCCTTGCGGGCCGAATGTTCCTCCCACGCCCCCCACCCCTCACGGGCGAGCAGCCCGCCCAAGCCAAGCAGGCCGACCGCCAGGACGAGCCAGAACCGGCGGCGCCGTCCGAACCGGGGCGGCGCCGGCGGCAGGGGCACCGGGGTCGAAACATCACGAGAGGCCATGATCCGCTCGCCGAGATGGGAAGACCTCAATTGTCCTCGTTCTCATGCGGAGCGCGGGAACGAGGAGCAAAGCACACTCTCACAGTTTCAGGTTCAACGTCTGGGCTTTGTCCGTGATGGTCACCTTCAGGTCGGTTGTCTGGAGCTGCTTGTACTTGTCCGGGAAGGAAATGGTGGCAGGGGTGTTCATCTTATCTAGCTTTGCCTTCATCTCCGCCAG
>JBGQLF010001551.1:0-2344 GCA_041499985.1 Gemmataceae bacterium | reverse complement strand
CACCCGGTACCGGAGCACGCGTCGCCGAGCCACGGCAACGGCAACGGCTCGGGCGATTCGCTGCTACACAATCGCGAAGTGCTGGAACGGGCCGTCATTCAGCGCGCCTTGGTTAACTCCGGCTATAGCCGAGCACGGGCGGCCAACGCTCTGGGGATCAGCCGTGTAACTTTGTACAAGAAGATGAAGAAGTACGGCTTGATGTCGGTACCCCTGCAATCAGCGCAGGCCCAGTAGCGGCGGATCGCGGGGGACTTCTGACAAAAAACTGAGGATCGGAGAGAAGGGTCGCGGCTGGGCGATCTTTTCGCTTCGATCCTCAATTTTTTTTCCACCAGCGGAAAAACGAAGCGATCATTGCAGGGGAGCCGTAAACTTTCTTTAGCGGGACGGTTAACAAAGTGTAAGGAAAGGTTAACAGTACTCCCTGGGTGAGAATCTGCCTACCATTGTTCATTCGTTCAGATAATCAAGCCCCACAGCAGAGCCACAGAGGACAAGGAATGAGTCCTCCGTCCTCTCTTGGTCACCACTCCTCCAGAATCGGCACCACATGCGTCTGCGGCGTCCCGCCTGTGACATGGACCTTGGACTCGGCATCCACAAAGACATTCACTTCACTCCGGACCCCGAACTCCGGCAGATAGATGCCCGGCTCGACCGAAAAACAGGTCCGCGGCAAGACGCGCCGTTCCTCGCGCGTTTCGAGGTTGTCCATGTTGGCGCCGTTGCCGTGCGTCTCCTGGCCGATGGAATGGCCGGTGCGATGGCAAAAATGCGCACCGTAGCCCGCGCGCTCGATGACGTCGCGCGCCGCCTGGTCCACCTGCCAACCCTGGAGCGGCGTCCGGCTCCGAAAAGCCTCCTGCACTCGTGCGATCGCGGCATCACGGGCCTGGGCCACGATCCGGAAGATCTCCTCATAGCGCGGCGGTACCTCAGTGCCCACAAACCCGGTCCAAGTGAGATCGCTGTAGACCGCCCCCGGCCGATCCAGCTTGCCCCACAAGTCGATCAGGACGAAATCGCCTTCGCGAATGGCCGCATCCGAGCCAGGTCCTGGCGCGTAGTGCGGATCGCCGCTGTGAGGGCCGACCGCACAAATGGGAGGATGATCGGTGATCAGACCGTGACCCTTGAAGTGGTCGAGGATGCGCTGCTGCACGGCCGTCTCGCGTACCGATCCGCTCTGACGAACCTGCTCCGCGATGAAGGCGAATGCTTCATCAAATGCAGCACGCGTATGGCGCGCCGCTTCCAGGTGCATGGCCCATTGTTCGTCACTCCAGCAAGCCTCGAAGCGCTGTACCAGGTCGCCCGAGGGAACCACCTCCACGCCACAGGAGCGAACCAGCTCGACGGTGCCGGCGTCGACGCGAGATACATAGGGATTGGCGTTGCGCGGCACATACTCCATCGCCACGCGGCGCGTACCAGCGACCAGCGCCGCGACTCCGGCTTCGAGCTCCTGCCAGCGCAGGTACGTCTGCTGGGAACCGGGCAGGTGATCCAGGGCATGCGGCTCGATGCGATGGAGCAGCTTGCGGGGCTCGCCGTGAGCGGGGATGAAATAAAACCAGCGGCGCGACAGCATGGCCTCGCTGGGCAGGGCCAGGACGCGCCGGGCCAGAATGTTGAGGCCGCGGAAGTCGTACAAGAGCCAGCCGTCAATGCCCAACTCCTGGATGGCGGCCTGGACGGAAGGGAGATGAAACATGCCAACGCCTCGTGGTTTGTGGGATCCTGGGGGTTGTCGCGCCCTGCGGTGATTATAGGCATCTGGTGAGAGTCTGGTCTGGTTAGCGGGGAGCCGCAGGCAACCGTTGGCTCCGCGGTCGCCTGCGGCTCCGCGCTAGTCTACAACCTGGCGAACTTCCTGCGGCAGTTGGCCCTGCCGAAGGCGATGAAGCATTGGAACGTGACGATGTTACAGGAAAAGCTGATCAAGATCGGGGCGAAGGTCGTGTCGCACGCGAAGTACATCGTCTTTCAGCTGGCCGAAGTTGTGCTGCCGTGGAAGCGGTTCGCGGCGATTCTGACCCGGATCGGCCGGCTGCGGTTGGCGTGTGCCTCGGGGTAAGGGTCGCTGCGCTGGACGAAGCTGTCCAAACGTCGACGCCGTGCGTCCGAGGTGCGGGGCGCGGTCCGATTGCAGAGGCTTGGTAAAGGAGAAGCGACTTGTGCGGGGGGCTCAGGCCGCGACGGGGCGGGTAGCGGCGGCGCTTTTTGGGGAAAAATCGTTGCGACCGTTCCTCCGAGGTGGTAACCTCAGCCGATGGAATCGCAGGTGAGCCCCCAGAGGGCGTCTAGCCCGGATTGTGCACAGGTTCGGCCTCTTTGCCGT
>JBGQLF010001550.1:0-2358 GCA_041499985.1 Gemmataceae bacterium | reverse complement strand
GCTCGAACTCCGCCAGCTCGCGGGCCCCGCTCAGGAGCAGACCATGATAGTACTCGGAAATTATGACCCAGACATTGAGACCGGCGCCCTGGATCAATACAAGAAACTGGTCCAGGAGCTGACCGTCGTGAGCGGAGGCCAATGGAGCAATCAACTCCGCGACGAGGGTGGATGGGTGGGTTTCGCGCCCGCGAGCGGCAACGACATGAAAGTGGCCGATCTGCAACGGTTCCTGAAGGGTGCTGGATTCTTCCCCTACGGCAAGATCGACGGTATCTGCGGCTATCGCACCACCTCGGCGATCCGCCTGTTCCAGGAATACGTCCGAACCGTCGAAGGCAACAACGCGATCGGCTACCCGGACGGCCGGTTCGGCAGCGTCTCGCTGGAACATGTGAAGCGTTGGCAGGCGAACAATCAGAAGGCCGATTGGTCCGCTTTCTCGGCCGCCAGCCCCAGTCCCGAGCACGCGCTGTGGATGGCACTGCTGAAGAAGGTCAAGGAACACTACCTGGCCAACCCGAGCGAGACGTTGCAGCAGGTGAACAACGCTCCACCGTGCGATACCGTGAAGGTGGCGAACTGGGATCTTGATCCCAACAAGATTCACCTGATCGGGATTCGCCATCGAAAAGAGGCGCAGCCAGGGGACGCCAAGCAGGTCCTGGACGACGTCTTCATCCTGCTTATCCAGGGATTGGCGTTCAAGTTCTACGGCTCAACCGAGCCCGGGACAAAGATCGCCGAGCAATATCCTTTCTTGGTGCCCGGGCAGCATCGTTACCGGTTCGGCTGGCATCACCTGTCGGAAATGGAGAAGGTCTTTCTCGCGCTGAGGCCTGTCGGCAAAGGCGTGTTGGTACAGCGCTCGAAAAACATCATCCCGACCGACGCGGACCTCTCCGGCCCGCTCGACGTTCCTAACACGGATATCAATATTCACTGGAGTGGCGGGGTTACTGAAAATGCCGGATGGTCGGCAGGCTGTCAGGTGATTACCGGAAGGAGCTATTTCAACCACAAAAATCAACCCATCAATTGCTCGGCATTCTCTGCAAGCGCCCCATTGAGCAAAGACGCATACGCAAACCTGGGGCAGAAGATTGCTGGGGTCTACCGAACCAAGGGCGCTTACTCGGTGTTGGAAGACCTGGTCGCCGCTCTTTCGGGAGCGGACAAGGACGACAGTATCGTGCGATACACGCTCCTGCTGGAGCAGGACTTGATGCTGCACCCGGAGGTCGGCGCTGGCAGAGCCAGAGAGATTCTGGCGCAGCTGAAGTCGTGCTGATCCATACTATGCTGGCGGCACCACCTTCGGTGCCAGGTAGCCGGCCTGGCTGAACCCCATCAGCGCGACCAGCGCCCAGGGGACATCCCAGATCGCTCCCTCCAGGATGCTCTTCGAGAGAAACAGCACCAGCAGGAGCACCGTCCAGACCAGCATCTGGGCCTTGGCCAGCGACAGCTCCGGCACCTCCCCCGTGGAGAAATCGCGGACCAGGTCTCCCAGCGCCATAGGGCGCTTGTCCGGCGTCGCACCGCCCTTGATGGCCTCCTGCCGGTTCCTCGCGTCCGAGAAGAAGCCGATCCCGCCCGTCGCCAGGGAGGCGCCCATCAGGGCCAGGAGCGACTCCGGGATGTGTGGGATCTGAAGCACGACGAAGCCGTAGCCCAGCACCACGCCGCCGACCGCCACGGTCCAGCACGCGATCTGGGTCTGGGCAAGGGACAGGTGGCCGTCCACGCCGGACAGGAACTGGAGCGGATTGCCACCCGATCGCCGCGACAGGGCGATCACGACCAGCAGCGCCAAGCCGAGGACCATCGTCGTCCAGCCCAGGGTGGCGAAGATGCTCCCGACGTTCACCTCGCGGTCGCCGAACGCGATCCGGGCCCTGCCGGCCTCCGTCCAGGACACCACGGGCCGCACCCGGAGCATCGCCCAGAGGCCGAAGTCCATTTTGCTGAGGTCGAACAGCAGGAGGGTTCCCGACCGGCGGACCTCCTGACCGTTCACCGACTCCGTCCATTCCTGGCCGGGCGCGACCACCCCCGGCTCCACGGAGTCCATGACCGCCTTCCCCGCGACGGCGTGGCTGCGAAGCAGCTGGAGCCTGGGGTTCTGGCGGAGCTGGATGTCCCGCGTGACGTAGATTCGGATGGCGTGCGACTTGAGCTGGCCATCCGGCATGTAGAGCCGGGCAATCGGCTCGCTCTCCGCCGCCAGCCCCGAAGCCGGCTGGCCGGTTTCGGACGACTGGTCTGATGTGGGAGCCGCCTGGCTCGCCGAGGCGGGGGTTGAGTCAGGAGGGGCGGCCGGCGAAGCGACTGACCGACTCTGTGCGTGGGCAGGTG
>JBGQLF010001549.1:0-2360 GCA_041499985.1 Gemmataceae bacterium | reverse complement strand
CGATACCTTTCGCTCAAATGCTTCCGACGATCTTTCAGATTCCCTTTCTCAAGTGTTCCGCGCAGTGATCGAAGGACGGGAGGCATCTCCGCTGCCGCGGGGGGCTCCGAGACGGACGTCAGATAAGCCTCCACCATCTGTGACACGGATACTCCCCGCTGCTTCGCATAGCGTTTGGCGCGCGAAACCACGGAAGGATTCACGCTCAAGGTGAGCCTAGCGCATGTTTGCCATGATTTCGGGGGTGGTCCCGCGTAACCCATTGAAAACTATAGACCGCGTGGCCGTTTGGGAGAAAAGTGTAGTGCCAAACTATTTATCCAAAGTGACATGGAGTGCTTGATTTCAGATGCTGCTGTCGATTATTATGTAGTGTCTGAGGAGGCGCCTCGTGTTCCTTCGCTCGGTCAAGGCCCCCAACGGCCGCCACGAGTACCTACGACTGGTCGAGTCCTTCCGTGACGGAGACAAGGTCAAGCAACGAATCGTCGCTCATCTCGGCCGCAAGGATCTCCTCGCTCCTCATCTGGACGCCTTGATCCGGTTGCTGCAATCGGACCAAGACACTCCCCGATGGGTTGCCGTGAACGACATCTCCACCCCGCGCGCCTCCACCTGGGGACCGATTCTGGTAGCCCGACACCTGTTCGACAAACTCTCACTCGGCTCCATTCTGGATCGAGACCAACCGCTTCTCCGACACGGCCAGCCTCTGTCGGAACGAATCTTTCCGCTGTTGGCCAACCGACTGACTCGCCCCGGCAGCGAGCACGCCTTGGCGCAATGGCTGGAAGATTTCTATGTCTGCAATCCGGCCGGCAGCCGCTGGGCGCCGGTCTGGAAACAGTCGCATCGGGTGAAGGTGGGCTTCGATCAATTGAAGCTCTGGTATCAAAGTCTGGATGATCTGCTGGGGCAGAAGCAGCGGGTTGAGAAAGAAGTCTATCTGGAGTTGCGCAATCTGTTCAGCCTGCAACCCAACCTGGTCTTCTACGACATCACCTCCACCTATTTCGAAGGGACCGGCCCAGCCCGATTGGGCCGTTTCGGATACAGCCGGGACGGCAAGCCGCGCAACCGCCAGGTGGTCATCGGGGTGGTGATGATGGACGGCTGGCCGGTAGCCCATCACGTCTTTGCCGGTAATCGTCTGGATCAGACCACGGTGCTGGAAGTGGTCCAGGACCTGAACCGACGATTTGAGTTGAACCGTGTGGTCTTCGTGGGCGACCGGGGGATGATGACGATCGGCAACGTGGAGCAACTGCGGAAAGCGCAGCAAGGGTATCTGGTAGGGCTGCAAAGACGCAACCGGAAAGACACGTCGGAATATATCCATCAGGCCGAAGGGCGTACCGACTGGCAGGAATGTCCGGCCGGGATCACGGCGTCGGAAAAGTCGGTGGTACCGCGGACGCGCGTGGTCGAGGTGCCCGGCAAGGAAGCGGGTGTACGGGTGTTCGTGGTAGATAGCGACGAGCGCGAGTTGTATGAGCGGGGCATGCGCGAGCTGTCGATGGAGCGGGCGCGCAAAGACCTGGAAGCGCTGCAGGCACAGGTGGAAAAAGGCGAGCTGAAAGAGCCGGACAAAATCGGGGCCGCGGCAGCTACGAAACTACGGCGCAACCATGGTCATCGCTATTTCGATTGGGAATTGCGCAAGGGGAAATTTCAATTCTTCGACCATCCGGTGAATCTGGCGCGGGAGAAGGCCCTGGAGGGCAAGTACGTCATCCAGACGGAGGAGCAGAATCTATCGGCGATCGAAGCGGTGGCGGCGTATAAAGACTTGAATGAAGTGGAGCGTGGGTTTTCCCATCTCAAGAATCTGCTGGAACTGCGCCCGGTCTATCACCACCGTGACGAACGCGTTCAGGCCCACGTGTTTGTGGCGGCGCTGGCGTTGCTATTGGACCGAGCGTTGGAGAAGAGTCTGCGGGCAGCGGGCAGTCACCTGTCGTCCCCCTTCGCCTGGCAAGCCCTGGAAATGATTCGCTGTGTCGAAGTGGACCTCGGCCAGCGCCGCAAAATTTGCGTGACACGCGGTAATCAGCATGTCTCGGAAGTACTGCGAGCAGTGGGCGTCACACATCTGGATCCACCCTCGTCTCCGGAGGACCGGCCATGCCTCATGTAGTGACCAAACTCAAAAAACGCCGCCCTGATTTCTTGGGGTTACAGGTCTCCATGGCAAACATGCGCTAGTGAAGGATCCCCAACACCGCGCCGGGGCCTACTGGCAGATCAGCTATACGCGCCGGATGAAGAGCCGCACGGAGTACGTCCGCCAGGAATGCGTGAAGGAGCTTCGTCGCCGGATCGCAGCTAACAAGCGGTTCAAACGCCTGGTGGACCAGTGG
>JBGQLF010001548.1:0-2363 GCA_041499985.1 Gemmataceae bacterium | reverse complement strand
GGAACGTCCCCTCGGTGGCGCTTCGGGCTTGTACGTCGTTCAGGTCTGGATAGGTGGAAACACCCAGTGCTGGTTACACCGGGGACACATGCCCTGATGACCGACCTGCCGCGCCCGATAGCGAAGCTTGCGGCCGCAACCGGGACAGTGGAAATAGTGGTACGGCTCCTCCTTCGGTTGGCGCGAGCGCACCAACAGATAACCGCCGAGCGCCAACAGTCCTCCCCCCACCAAAAAAACCGTTAGGATCGTCGCATCCATAGACTGCTCAGGCTACCACTCCGCCAACGCGCGAGCAAGAGGCTCACCGCGAAAACCAGCCCAATTTCAGCAAACCTGACGCCAAACGGAGTAGAATGAGAAGCCGACGGTTTCCCGCGGTCCTGGCCGGAGCGTGAAACAGCAGACAAATCCCTCTGGGGTAGACAGTGCATTCGGCTTGCCGTTGCCCGTTGCACAAGGAGAGTTTTCATGCATGGGTTCCTTTCTGGAAGGCGAAGCTGGCCCCTGGCAATGGCCGGGGCGCTGTGGGCATTTCTGGTCCCTTTACCTGCGGCCGACGCGCCCGCGCTGGGCACCTGGAAGGTGACGGTGCTCTCCCAGGGGCAGGAGATCACCGCCTGGTTGGTGAAGATCGAGCGCAAAGACGGCCAGGCGCTAGCAAGTATTCTCTCCGCTCTCCCTCCGTTCCGGGGCAAGGCGACGAGCGCCCAGGTCGATGACCAGACGGTGCGCTTCACAATCCAGATGAACGAGCTGGAGGTCGCGGTGGTCGCCCACTTCCCCAAAGGGGAGGCAACGCCCAAGAAACTGCTTGGCTCCCTGTCGCTGGCTGGTAAGCGCGACTTTGTGCGGTTGGAGCGGAGCGACCTGACGGAATTGGATCCGAAGACGGCTGTCGTGATCACACCTGCCGCCAAGGCGCTCCAAAAGGTAGGAGAAGCGAAGAGCGACAAGGACCGGGAGGCGGTCTTCAAGGAGATCATCGAGAAGTTCTCCGGTCAGCCCATGGGTTATACCGGCGCGCAGGGCCTGCTTTTTCTAATGGTGCAGAATCAGGCGGCCGAGGCCGAGGTGCGGGCTCATATCGAGAAGACCGTCCAACTGGCCGCCGCCTATGGCCCAGAGATGGAACTCGCCGCCACCCTGGTGGTGGTTCAAGCCTTGTCCCCGGCGGAGAAGCTGGCTGGGGTACGGTTGGATTACGCCCGCCAGGCCGAGCGCCTGCTCCCTGAGTCCCCCTCGGCGACCACGCAGGTTGCCGTGCTCAAACCCCTGGCCGCGGCATTGCGGAAAGCCGGCAAGGCCGCCGAGGCCACGGACGTGGACACCCGCCTTGCCAAGTATGAAGCTGTTCTCGATCAGGAGTATCTCAAGACCGCCATCCCTTTCCAGCCAGATACGTTCGCGGGCCGCCAGGGCAAGGGCAACCGCGTGGTGCTGCTGGAGCTGTTCACCGGGGCCCAGTGTCCACCGTGCGTGCCGGCCGATCTGGCCTGCGACGCGCTTCTCCAGACGTATAAACCGAGTGAGGTCGTGCTGCTTCAGTATCATTTGCACGCGCCGGCTCCCGATCCGCTGACCAACGCGGACGACGAGAAGCGTGCGCAGTTTTACAACGTCGCCGGCACGCCCGCGCTGTTCCTCAACGGCAAAGAGGGACCGCCGGTGGGCGGCCTGAAGCAACACACGCGCGAACATTACAAGACTTTGCGCAAGCTCCTGGATGAAGAACTCGAGGCCCCCGCGCAAGCCCAGCTCAAGCTGTCGGCGGACCGCAAGGGAGATCGGATTGCCATCCAGGCCGAGGTCGCCGGGTTGAAGCAGGCCCAGGAGGATGTACGGCTGCGCCTGGTCCTGGTGGAAGACATGGTGCGCTACACCGGTCGCAACGGGCTACGTCTGCATCACCACGTAGTGCGTGTTCTGCCCGGCGGCGTGGACGGGCTGGCTGTGAAGGACGGCTCCGCGAAGCAGAGCGTGACCGTGAGTGTGCCGGAGTTGAGCCAGAGCCTGTTGACCTACCTGACCAATAGTAAGCGCCGCTTCCTCGATGGGGAGCGCCCGCTGGATCTGAAGCATCTGAAGGTGATCGCCTTGGTTCAGGACGACAAAACCAAGGAGGTGTTGCAGGCAACGCAGGTAGATGTACCGTGATGCTGGTGAGTGACGAGTGGTAGCAAGTGTAGGATCAAGGAACCTGTTATGGGATCGTAGCCACAAGCGTCCTCGCTTGTGAGCTGGTCCAGCCCACAAGCGAGGACTGTTACCGGCCATAACCTTTTGCACAACAATTGGCCATGAGGTTTTGCACAAGGGAGTAGTGTGGTAGAGTAAAGCCTTGTCGTTCGCTCTTGCTCGGT
>JBGQLF010001547.1:0-2364 GCA_041499985.1 Gemmataceae bacterium | reverse complement strand
GTCGTGAAGAACGGCTCGAAAATACGCGCCTGCACTTCCTTAGTCATACCGCAACCCGTGTCGCTCACCGCGAGCATAACATAGGAACCCGGCCGCATACCCGGATTGGCACCACAATACTCGGCGTCCAAGTCTACGTTGGCCGTCTCGAGCGTGAGTTTTCCGCCCTCAGGCATGGCGTCGCGGGCATTGACGGCCAGGTTCATGAGGACTTGCTCGATCTGGCCGCGGTCGGCCTTGACCGAGCGCGGGTCTGGAGAAACGAGGGTGGCGAGGCTGACATCCTCCCCGATCAGCCGTTGGAGCATTTTGCTCGTCTGGGTGATGATGCCATTGACTTCGACTACCTCGGGAGCGATGACTTGCTTGCGGCTGAAGGCGAGCAGCTGCTGAACCAGTGCGGCCGCCTGCTTCCCGGATTCCAGGATCATCTTCTGATATTCCTGGGCGGTGTCTTGGTCCGGCTGGTCGCTCAAGAGCATCTCCGTGCAGCTGTTGATGACCGTCAAGCGGTTGTTGAAATCGTGGGCGATGCCACCCGCCAGCCGGCCGATCGCTTCCATCTTTTGCGCCACTTGATAGCGTTCCTCGCTGCGCCGCAAGGCCTCCTCCGCCTGCTTGCGTTCGCGCAAGTCCCGGATGTACCAGGTGAAAAGCGGGGGCCCATCTATGCGAATGCGGGTGAGCGTCGCTTCGATGGGGAACTCCTCCTCGCTGTTCCGAGAGGCGGCCATTTCCTGGCGCTCATCGAGGTTGAGACCGTCACCGGTGACGCGGTATTGGGCTAGCCGCTGCTGGAAGGTTTCCCGTGCGGCTTCGGGCAGGATGAGCTCCACGACTTGGCGGCCGAGGGCCTCGTCGCGCGGGTGACCGAACATCTTTTCCGCCGCGGGATTGAACTCCAGGACCTGGCCTTGGTGATCCATGGTAATGATGGCATCCACAGCGGCTTCCAGGATGGCTGCCTTGCGGGTTTCGGACTCACGCACGGCGGCTTCAATGTTCTGGCGTTTCAGGAATTGACCAATCTTGACGGCTATACTGGCGACGGTTTCCACAACATTTTCGTCATAGTCCCGCACCTCGTCCGCAAACAGCTCGAGGACACCCAGCGTCTCCTGTCCCAGCACAATGGGGCAGGCGATCGCAGCCTTGAGCCCGGCCTCGCGAAGCGTGTCCAACGCTTGATGCGTCGCATCCTGGACAAGGTTGGGAATCCAAAGCAGATCATTCCCATCCAGAGGCGAGCTGGTCCGTCCCAGACGTGGTGTAAACAGACAAGGACGATCGAAGAGGCGGAGGGCGGCTAGCTCCGGGGAGGGCTTTTGCCAGATGTCGAAACAGTGAATCTCTGCGGTCTGTCTCTCCTTGATCCACAGTCCGCCCAGGCTCCATCCCAGCGTTTCGCAGAGAATCCGCAAGACCTGGGGGGCCGCGTCGGCAAGCGTGTTCGCCTCGCCGAGAAGCTTGCGCACCGCTTGGCGGGCTGCGCGACGACGTTCGCTAGCCTTTCGCTCCGTGACGTCCCGAAAGACGTGGATGATGAACAGGCCCTCGACGGTTTCCATGGGACTGGAGCTGAGTTCGACGGCGATGCGCCGGCCGTCCTTGCACCGGCCCACCAGACTGGGGACTTCCCCCACGGAATGGAAGGTCGAGGTGTTGTACAGGAGCATCTCCTTGGAATCGTGGCCCAGCGAAGGCTCCTTGGTGAACAAGCAGTCGACGGGCTGGCCGAGCACCTCCTGCTGTGAGAAGCCGAACAGTTTTTCGGCGCGTTGGTTGAGGAGGGTGATCTGCCCGTTGCGCCCCGTGATCACCATGGCTTCGGGAGCAGCGTTTAACAGGCTTTCGAATTTCACGGTGGAGCCGGCCGCCTCCCGCTGGAAGCGCTTCAGGAGCCGGCCGGCGAACATCAAAACGAGCGCGCAAGCACTGATACCGGCAAGTAGGAGTAGGCCGGTGCGTAGCACCAGCAAGGTATCCGGCAGACAGAAGTGGATGACAAGGGTCGCGGCGCCCAAGGCCCCGGAGATCACAGCCAGGCTGCCGAGGAGGACCTTTGTCAAGCTGAATCGGTGGGAAGGCATAAGGTTACCTCTTAGCTGAGCACTGCGTCGAGCCATTCCCTCGAGCGCAGGCGGCGGGAGATTCGTTCATCATTACGGTGCCAGGTTGTAAGTCGACTTACCGGGTACTGTTAATCCAACTCGGGTCTGCGTACAGGGCGTTGGTCGCCGCTTCGTGGGCCAGCAGTTTCTTCAGCTTGCCAGGGGGGGGCTGGGTCCTCTTGAGTTTAGTTGCCCACCCCTGCATGGAGTCGGCCCCCAAACTAAACAGCTCGTCGAACACGTTACTGGATCC
>JBGQLF010001546.1:0-2366 GCA_041499985.1 Gemmataceae bacterium | reverse complement strand
GAACGCTACTGGTGGTTGCAGTCGGAGGCAGCCCTGCTCGTGCCCGCGGCCGGGGAGCTGGAGCTCACCCTAACCTGTCCACCGCCAGACTTTTTGCCGCGCCCGGTGCGTATCGAAGTCACCTGGGAAAGCGACGCCACTCCCGCTCTCGTCTTCGCGATCGCGCCGGGCCAAACGGTCTCTGTCAAGGTCCCCGCACGGGAACAAAGTGCGACCTATGGCTCGCTCCTGCTGCGGCTACAGTTCTCGGCGAGCTTTCGGCCCAGTGATCATCTGGAAGGGAATCACGATACGCGGGAGCTGGCGATGCAACTGCGCGGCGTGCGGGCCGAGAGTGTTGTTGCTGATAGTGCAAATCGCAAATGGGCATGACAGCAGTGCAGTTGTCAACTCGCCATTTGCAGTTCTGACTTCACACCGGTCCATGGCGCCTGGTTCATCCACAAGCCATCAATCTGAAGACCGCCGCGACAGTCCCTTCCCTCCAGGTAGGCATCCAGGCAGGCGTGGACGTGTTCCGGAAAAAGGTTGGTCAGGCACTCTTGCGTATGGCACAGGTTGACCGCGTTGCGGATGAACTGGGCGCAGGGGCTACAGGGATAGTGGCGCGAGAGCACAATATTGAAAGACCCGAGGGGCGCGAAGCGTCGCCACGGACTGCCACCGAAAAGGGATAGGACCGGACGGACGAGCGATGCCAGATGCCCGGTGCCGGAATCCGTGGCGATCACCAAGTCAACCGCTTCCGCGAGCGCGCGCAGGAAGCTGCCATAGTCTTTGCCGCCGACCAGCACCCGCGGCGCCTCGCCGAGCGCATCGCGCACCGCCCCGGCCAGGATTTGCAGGCGCGTTGTTTCCGCCGGCCCACCGAGCAACACGGTGCGAATGCCTCGTTCATGCAGCCGAATCGCCAGGTCCAGCCAGTGACAGAGGGGCCAACTATTGAGCGGAAAGCCAGCCGAGATGCATAGCCCAATCGCTCCGGGCAAGACGGGTTTCTCAGGCGGTGGCGCATGGGGGTAGCGGTACGAGGTGAGCAGATCATAGGCATCGGTGTAGGGAAACACAGCCCGGCGGTGCTCGAGCGCCACGTGGGTGTCGATCGTGCCGCCGATGCCGCGGTAATCGCAATCGAGCTTCCTCACGACGCGCTCGATCTGCTCATCCCAGCGCAGACAGACGAGCAGTTCGACCCGACCTTGGAGAGCCGCCTGGAGGCGTGCGTGCGCGTTGCGATCCCGCGTCCGTTCTTTGTCTAGGTACGGGATCAAAACCCCAGACGCGGGTAGTCCGGGAAACAAGTGCCCGGCCAAGCCGATGCTCTTGGGATGGCAGAACAGGGTCAGATCGGCGAAGCGCCGGCGCAGGGCCGCGATGGCCGGGGACGCCAGCACCAGGTCTCCCAGATGATCCGGCTTGAGGATGCCTACCTTCACGCGCTTCTCCTGGCTGCCGGCTCTGCCGTCTCGGTGATCCGGCGTTCCAGCATTTGCTCGTTGAGAAGCGAGTGCACCAACGCATTGGTCGAAGACAGCTTCAGCAAGCGCTCCAGCATGCGCTGAAAGGAGCTCCAGGTACCACTGTTGCAGTAGGCCTCCTTGGCGGCCAGGTAGTCGAGGCGGGCGCGTTCCTGGGACAACAGCCAGCTGGCCGCTCCCGCGCGTGCCAGGTTTTCCATGTCCTTGAGGTAGAGGCTGCCGCGACGCGAATCGAAGCCGCGCCGAAAGAGCTGTTCCAAGAGCCAGTTGAGCATGCGTTGTCCTCGTCAGGCCGCTGCGGTGTGCAAGAGCCGAGCCAGGCCATCGTAGAAGCGCTCCCAGGTAAAGACCTGGGCCCGCGCGCGCGCCCGCGCCCGGAAGCCCTGGCGCGTTTCCGGCGTCAGCTCGACTACCTCGCGCAGTCCGTGGGCGACTTCAGTCAGCGCGTACGGATTGACATACAGAGCCGCATCTCCGGCAATCTCCGGCGAGGCGCCCGTCCGCGTTGCCAGGCAGACACAGCCGCGATGCATCGCCTCCAGCAAAGGCAAGCCAAAGCCTTCGCAGTAACTCGGGTATACGAAGGCCAGGCAACGCGCATACGCCGTCGCCAAGACGCTATCCTCGACGAACCCCAGCAGGTCCACGCCCGGCGTGGCTCGGGCCAAGGCAACAACCGGATGATCCGGACTCAGCAGAGTGCCGATCAGTCGCAGGCGAACGCCACGCTCGTCGTACAACCGGGAAGCGGCATAAGCCTGGATGAGGCCGGCGACATTTTTCCGCGGCTCCAGGCTGCCCACGAACAGCAGGAACGGCTCGGCCTCCGCGGACCTATTCCCAGTAGCATGCTCGGGAACGGAAAACGGCCCCAGGGGCAACACCGTT
>JBGQLF010001545.1:0-2366 GCA_041499985.1 Gemmataceae bacterium | reverse complement strand
CCTGAGTACAACCGCCGCTACGCCCATCCGTTTGAGTGGACGTGGACCAACCAGCAGATGCGGCAATGGTTCGCCAACCATGCCCCTGAATTTGTTGCATAACTTATGGCGAGGGCCACTAGGCTCATCGCCCATTACCCTGACCCACGGGAGTTCCGGGTGCCCTGAGCTTATGCACTCAGAGGGGTCAGCGCCGTCATCAAATGCCCTGCCGGCGGGACTTCTTTTGGTCCGGTTGGATCTGAAGTTCAAGCAGTGTAGCCTTCACCATACTTCGCAAGCCTCGCGGCGCGTGATCCGGGCATTTCGTCGTCAACCGCCGCTTTACCAACAGGCTGTGTTTCCTGTTGTCTTTCGACTTCAAGTAAGTTGGTCGGCTTAGGCACCTCCTCCCGAGTGTCCTGCTGACTGTGTCAGCGATGCCTTCACGGTTGTCATGGCGCACGCAGAGGAAGAACTGCTCGAAAAACACCTTCAGCAGCACCTTCAGGCGCTGATCGTGATCCGGTGGTATTGGCTCGGGCATGCTCGGCTTCCTCTTGCGGTCTGGCTCCATCCCGGGCACTCAGACAGGAGTTCCCGGCGTTGCAGCGGGCATTAAGGGGCCGGCCGCATGCCGGGATGGCTGGAAGCAATGTACCACAGTAGAGGGACCACCCGAGCGCGGAAAGACCTTTTTGAGCAATCGCCTCCCGAACAGGAGGTTTTTTCTTGACTCGCGCCGGACACTGGATTACGACAGGGAAGAATTCTGCCGAGGTTTTTCGGGATCGGTTTGGTGTTCTGGCCGGAGGAGGCTCCTCGGCCTGCGCCCCTGGCTTTTTTCTCCTTTTACGAAGGGATGACTCCGATGGCCCGGTTCCCGTCGACTCCGAAGCGAGGGTTTACGCTGATCGAATTGCTGGTGGTGATCGCGATCATCGCCGTGCTGATCGGCTTGCTGCTGCCCGCGGTGCAGAAGATCCGCGAAGCCGCCGCCCGTATGAGCTGCACTAACAATCTCAAGCAGCTCGCCCTGGCCATCCATAATTACCATGACGTCAACAAGAGCGTACCCCCCGTCGATGGCTTCACCTTCGGCTGGGGACTTTGGCCCCGCGTCTTGCCCTATATTGAGCAGGATGCCCTGTATCAAAAGATCAACTTCAAGAATAATGTGACCTGCAACGACATGGCGATCGTTCGCCAAGCCATCATCAAGACGCTGCACTGTCCCAGTGATCCCGACTCCAGCCAGCTCTACAACACGCGGTCGATGCCCGTCGGCAACGCCTGCCCGGGAGGGGCCAGCACGCCGGATGGGGTCAGTGGCTTGTGGATTGGAACCCCGACCGACTACGTGGGCAGCTATGGCGACGGCTTCAACAACATTCCCGACCCGGCGATGGATCCCTATGGCGGCGACGGCGCCTGGGCCCGGTATGGCTGTGGCGGCTGTGCCAGCAACAGCTCGGGCACGCCCACGACCAACTGTCCTCAACCCGGCATGGGTTACGGCGGCGGCCGATTCCACCGCGGATTCTTCAACTATCTCGGCGATACCACGCCCGTCTCGTTTGGTGGCGTGAGCGACGGCTTGAGCAACACCATCCTGGTGGGCCACACGACCTACAAAACATCTTCCAATAGCCAGATCTGGATGACCAGTACCGGCTCGGTCAACGGGACCAGCCTCCCCATCAACTGGATTCTCAGTCGGTGCGCGGCTACCGGGGGGCTGTATGCGGACAAATGCGGTGTCCCGACCTTCAGCAGCTGGATGGGCCGCGGATTTGCCAGCTATCATCCCGGAGGCGTGACGGCCGCCTTCGGCGACGGCTCGGTGCACTTCCTCAGGGAGAATATCGACCCGAAGGTCTACAACGCATTTGGTAGTCGCGCGGGAGGAGAAGTGAACGACTCCAACCAGTTCTAAGCGAATGCTTGATTCTCTTCTTCTTGAGGTACGCGCATGCACCATCTATTGCCGCGCCGGGGTCTTCTGCTGGTACTCGGAGCCGTGAGTCTGTTCGTTCTGGGGTGTGGAGGCAAGGACGGCCGGCCCGTCCTCGCTAAGGTCTCGGGCACCATCCAGTACAAGGGCAAGCCGCTGGCGGGGGCGTCGATCAGTTTCCTCCCGCAGCAGGCGGGCATCCGCAGTGCGCTGGGGGTCACCGATGAGCAGGGCCATTATCGGTTGTGGACGTACGATCCCGATGATGGCGCACCGGTAGGCCAGCACCAGGTGACCATCTCGCTGCGAGGGCCGGGGCAGAAGCTGAAACTCGATCCCTCCGTCCAGACCAAGTATGGCGCCGCTTATTACGAACAGCTAGGGGAAGTCGGCCCGCTGCTCATCCCGGCCAAGTATGTGGATCCGAAGACCT
>JBGQLF010001544.1:0-2400 GCA_041499985.1 Gemmataceae bacterium | reverse complement strand
GGGGTCGGTGAGCGACACCTGGCCCCGTTCCACCAACAGCATTAGGGCCGTGACGGTGACCGGCTTGGTGATCGAGGCAAGGATATACACCGTTTCCGGCCCGGCCTTGGGGCTTGCCGCCTCGGGGGCCAGCGTCCCCCAGCCGCTGCGCAAGACGATGATGCCGCGTCGCGCCACCAGGACCGAGGCGGCCGTGACGCGCCGGCTCTTGGTTTCTTCCGTCAGGATCTGGTTGACGATTTCCAGGCGGGATCTCGACATGCCCACCTGCTCCGGCTGGCCAGGTTTCAGGACGCGATCTTCTGCGCGGCTGGAAGCGGCAGAGAAGGTCAGGCAAAGGACCGCAATCAGCAGGTAGGGACAGGAACGGGGGGGCCACCGATTCATCCGAGGGACTCCTTGAGAAGTCAGATGCTTGCCGTGACCCCATCTTATGTCGCGAAGCGCTGGGGAAAGCAAGACTCCACCAGCAACTTCGCAGCACCACGGCTTCAGGGTAGCCTCCTCCACACTGGTTGCGACTTGCCATCCGCCGTAGTCCGCGCGTGGTAAGAAACTGCCATGCCGTCAGGATAACAGCGCCGTAGAATGATGAAGTCCCGCGCCAACCGCAAGGGAAACCGCCATTACCCCGCGCCCATCTCTCCGTCGAGGTTTGCCATGAACCCCTCGTTTGCCGATGGTGCCCGAAGTCCGGTGGTGGACCGCCTCACTCGCCGCCGCTTTCTGGGCAGTTCCTTGGGCGCCGTGCTTGCCGGCCAAGCTGCGGGCGCGGCCATCGAATCCAAGCAACGGCTCCGTGTGGCGGCCATCTATTCGGTCTTCAGCTATCGCGGCCATGCCCACGTTCTGCTGCAAAATTTCCTCAAGCCTTACTACTTCTGCGGTCGGCTCACCCACTCCGACATGGATGTCGTCTCGTTCTTTGCCGACCAGATTGCACCGCGCGGCGATATGACCCGAGACGTGGCTCGGCAATTCAACGTCGAGGTCTTTCCGACGGTCGAGGGCGCGCTGTGCCGGGGTGGCCAGGAGCTGGCCGTCGATGCCGTCCTGTCCATCTTCGAACAAGGCGACTATCCCTTCAACGAGCTCGGGCAGCAGCTGTACCCGCGCAAACAGTACTTCGATGCCATCCTGAAGGTGATGCGCCGGTCGAATCGCTTCGTACCGCTCTTCAACGACAAGCACCTCTCCTACCGCTGGGAGTGGGCTAAGGAGATGTACGATACGGCCAAAGAGCTGAAGATTCCCTTTGCAGCAGGCAGCTCAGTCCCCTTGGCGCCGCGCGTGCCGTCGCTCGAGTTACCCGACGGCGCGCCGATCGTGGAGGCCGTGTGCATCCACAGTGGGCCTCCCGACGCCTACGGCTTCCACGGCTTGGAGGTGGTCCAATCCCTGGTCGAGGCCCGTCAGGGCGGCGAGACCGGGATCGCTCAGGTCGAGTTCATTCCCGGGAAAGACCTTGTGAAGGCGGGCGAGCAGGGCCGGTTCTCGCTCGCGTTGGCGCAGGCCGCGCTGGACGTCGATCGCGCACCCAACAAGCCCGTCATCGATCCCAACGACCGTGGGTCGCACGGCATCCTGCTGACGTACAAGGACGGCGTGCGGGCGGCGGTGCTAAACGTCGGCAAGACCGAGGAGTACCGTTGGGTCTTCGCGTGCCGGCTAAAGGGCGAGGCGCAGCCCCGTGCGTGCCGGTTCGACTTCCTCTGGAATGACCGCACCTTCTTTTCCGCGCAGGCGCACGCAGTGCAGCACCTGTTCCGGCACCGTGAGGAGCCCTACTCCATTGAGCGCACCCTGCTGACCACCGGGGCAGTCGAGGCAGCGCTGCGCGCCCGCGCCGCGGGCAAGGCCCTCGCCACGCCGCACTTGGAGTTCGCTTACACCCCAAAGGACTTCCGCGCGTTTCGCGAAAACGGCGAGTCGTTGAAGCTCGTCGGCGAAGAGCTGCCCGGCATCAACCCCATTGGCCGAAGGAAATAGGAAACAACAGTGCGGCCGAGAGCAGCCTACGCCATCTGTAGTTTGGCGCAGGCCTGGACCACGCGGGCGTTCAAGCGCAGGCCGTAGGCCAGGGTTTCCGGGTCGGGAGTCCAGGTCGGCCGGCGTACATACGTGCTCGCCGCATCCAACACGGCACGGGCCGCCAGCAGCTGCTTCTCCAGACAAAGGAACAGCTCCAGGTTCTGCAGCGCGAACACCAACTGCGGCAGGAGCGTCTCGAAGAGATCCAGGGCCTCCTCCATGTGGGCGGACGTGCCGAGCTGCCAGATCCGCTGTAGCAAATCCGCTGCACCCAATCCCGGCATGAGCCCGCACACACCCGCGGGGATCAGCTCCAGCACGTACATGCCGCCCCAACCTTCCAGGACGCCGACGCCGTCGGCCGTGGCG
>JBGQLF010001543.1:0-2400 GCA_041499985.1 Gemmataceae bacterium | reverse complement strand
GTCCCTCGCTGGCGCGTCGGGCTTACTTCTTGGCAGAAGCCGCTGCTGGTGCTGGGGGCAGGCCAGGCGAGGCGTTGAACTATTTCACCAGCGCGCCATCGGCGATCTTCCACACCTTGACTTCCCCGTTCCAGCTCCCCGAGGCCAGCAGCTCGCCATCGGGACTCAGAGCCAGCGCGTAGACCCAGTCGCCATGGCCGCTCAAAGTACGCACGGGTTTGCCGTCGACGGGGTTCCAAAGGCGGACCGTTTTGTCGGCGCCGCAGGTTGCCAGCAACGGGAGCTTGGGGTGATAGAGGACTTTGAATACCGCATCGCCGTGACCGGCCAGAGCGCGAATCTGCTTGCCATCGCCGGTCGCGTTCCACAGGCGAACCTGCTTGTCCTCGCCGACGGAGACGCCGGCCTTGCCATCCGGCCGGACCGCGATGGCATAAGTGGCATTCTGATGATCGGGAAACGTCAGGACCGATTCCTTGGTGCTCAGGTCCCAGACCTTGGCGGTTTTGTCCCGGCTGGCCGTCAGCAGGTGTTTGCCATCGGAGGCAAACGCAACGCCGAAGACCCAGTCGGCATGGTTTTCGATCGACTGCTCCAGCTTGGCCTGGGCATAACCCGCGCTGAGATCCCAAACATTCACTATCCGATCGCAGCCACCTGACGCCAGTTTCTTGCCATCGGCGCTGGCGGCCAGGCAGAGCACGCTGTCGTCGGTATTGAGCAATTCCTTGAGGAGTACACTCTTGTCGTTGACGCCGTCGAGCACGGGCACGCCGTTGACCATCTGCGGCACGCCACCTTGCAAATCGTAGATCTTGACGTCCCCTTCCTGGCCCGGGCGCCCGCCCGCCACGGCCAACTTGCCATCGGCGAGGAAAACCAGGGCATAGGTTCGTTCCGCGCGCGTGCGGAGGCGTAGCACTAGCTCAGCCCGGGCCGTGTCCCAAACCAACAGTTCATGGTGGCCGCCCACGACGAGCTTCTGATTATCCGGCGTAAATGCCAGCGCCGTGATACTCATCGGATACTTATAACTGGCCGGCGGCACCGGCGGTTGCCAGCGCACGCGGAGCTCGCGGAGCAAGTCAGCCTTGGACGCGATCTCCGGGTCGAGCTTGGCGCCTTCCGCAATCCAGCGCTCAATGGTGGCGATCTTTTCCTTGGGCAACGCGTCGCCGGCTTCCTTCGGCGGCATGCGCGAGTTATCCGTCGCGGTCAGCAGATCCATGATGTGACTTTCGTCCGGCTTGCCGGGCACAATCGGATCATCCTTATCGCCGCCCTTGCGAAAGCTCTCGTAGGTGCTCATGTCGAGCTTGCCCTTACGCTTTTTGGCATCGTGGCAGGCGAAGCAGTTCTCCTTCAAGATCGGTGCAACCTCATGGATGAAGCTGACAGGTTTCTTGGCAGGTGGGTCTTCGGCTTGAGCCGTCGATGGCGCCAGCAGGAGCAGGCCCAGCACCAGGGCCAAGCCAACTGCGGCACAGAGCACACACAAGCAAAAGTGGGATCGTAGCATGGGGAAGGAAGCTCCTCGATTCTCAACTGGGCAGCAGGGGTTGCCGGCGGGAAAATCAGCAGGGTGTTATTATAAGGGAAGCAGGCGGCGGCTGGCGAGCGCAAAACCGAAGAAGAAAAACCACGCAGAGCACGAAAGGAAGAGCCAGGAAGGGCGAGGGCCGAAACAGCGCGCGCGCGGACCACCTGCTGAGAGAGACGAGGCCTCAGTCTACAAGAGAGCTTCCGCCATCGGAGAGCCGGCTTTCTGGGCCGGCGCTGTCCTCATTACTGTCGGACGAAGGTGGCCGGCTTGGGGACGGCGCCGTAAACCAACCAAAAAACACCCCCGGCTGGGCGATTTTTGTCCTAAGTTCTTGGCCGGGCCGCAACTGCGTAGACTGTCACCAATTTCTTGGCAGGGAGCCAAGGGTAGTGTTTGAACCGCCAGGGACCGGGGAACGAATCCCCTCCCATCATGCGGTATGCTTCCGCCCAACGCGCGAGCAAGTCGTGATGGACTTTCGCTTGAGGCGTCCCGCAATCTGTTCAGCAAAAGCTTGGGCGAGAGCGTGGGTCATCTTGGAACACTTCAATTAGCTGGCCGAGGAAGTGCGTTGGCGATTCCTCGAAGGGTGCTCGGGCCAGAAAGGCTTTCGGTGTTAAGTTTTCGAAACATGTGGTGTAAAGGCGCTTCCCCCATGAAACAGAAATCGACCTGGTTACGGCGGAGGACGAACGCGGCGTTCTGGGCATCGCATTGTAGCTTCTCCAAAACCCTGTTTTTGGCGCAGCTGATCGTCGGTTGAGTGTATAGACTGGGAAGCATGAAGCTGGAGCTTCCCGAAATCCGGCCGGAAGAGCGGACGCCGTTGGTTGAGGCGTTGCTGGAGATCCTTCGGC
>JBGQLF010001542.1:0-2406 GCA_041499985.1 Gemmataceae bacterium | reverse complement strand
GCCGATCCAGAAGACCCGGCCGTGCATCACGCATTCCAACTTCATGAGCCAGGAAGCGGTCCAGAAGGTAGCCAAGCTGGGGGCCGTGGTCGATATTCAGCCGGCCTGGCTGTACCTCGACACACGGACGCTGGTGGCGCAGTTCGGCTACGACCGCCTGCGCTATTTTCAGCCCTTGCGGAGTCTCTTCGAGGCCGGCGCCGTTGCCGGGGGCGGCTCGGATCACATGCAGAAGATCGACTCGCTGCGTTCGGTGAATCCGTATAACCCGTTCCTCGCCATATGGACGACCATCACACGCAAGGCCAAGTGGTACGAGGGACAACTGCATCCCGAAGAGAGCCTGAGCCGGGAACAGGCGCTGCGGTTCTACACCATCAACAATGCGCACCTGATGTTCCTGGAAGATCAGATCGGTTCGCTGGAAGAAGGCAAACTAGCGGATCTGGCGGTGGTGGATACCGATCTCCTGACCTGTCCCGTGGACGCGATCCGGGAAACGCAGTGTCTGCGTACGTACGTGAATGGCAAGCTGGTCTATGAGCGCAAGTAGCTTGGGGGCAGTTGACGTGAATTCATACTCGGGTATATACTACGGGGAGAATCGCTATTAGCCACCCTGGGAGAGGAGTCGGTATGCCCAGCCCACGCGACGGCACGAGCAAACAGCAACGGGTGATCTTTAGCCTGCCACCAGACCTCGTGGCCGACGTACAGCGCTACGCCGCCCAGGTGCGCGGGGGCAACAAGAGCGGCTTCGTGGCCGACGCCCTCCGTTGCTATATCGAGCATCTTCACAAAGCTTGCCACACAGCCAAGCTCCGCGAAGCCTACGCGGCTGCCGCAGGCGCGGGCCTGGCGATCACTCGGGAGTGGGAACCCTTGGACGCGGAGGCTTGGGAACAGCTCGACCGGAAGGAATCCAAGAGGAAGGGCCAGTAGATGGCCAAGGCAGCGTTCCCGCGCCGTGGCCGGGTCTACCGGGTACGGTTCGACCCGGCCGAGGGGCATGAGATCCGTAAGTCGCGCCCCGCCGTAGTCGTATCCAATGATCATATGAACGAACTGGCGGCGACGGTATTAGTGATGCCCATCACGAGCGGACACTACTCCTACTACCACTGGATCGCGTTGCAACCGCCGGAGGGTGGGGTGGCGAAAGCGTCGAGCGTCGTCACGGAACAGATCCGGGCGGTGGACAAGCGCCGGTTGGGTCAGCAACTGGGGCAGATGAGTGCCGCCACGATGGCCGCGATCGAGGAAGCGATCCGCGATCACTTCGGACTGCCAGAAGGACGCATCCTGCCGTGAGCAGCCCCTCAGGACAAGGTTCCTGCCCCCTCCTCTCAGTGACGCAGGGCACGCATCGGCAGATAGTCGCGCTCGCGGCCCCGGTCGTTTGAGGCCGCGGCGCATACAATCAAAACGCACGCTGTCCGCGTTCCCCTTTTCCCTTTCACAAGGTGAGGTGATCTCATGACAAGGCTCCTCGGCGCGGTGTTGGCGCTGGCCCTCGTGTCCGGTCTGAGCGGTCCGGGCTGGGCGGCTGACGCCAAGGATACGAAGGCGATCCTCGACAAGGCCATCAAGGCCCTGGGCGGCGAGGAGAAGTTGAGCAAGATCCAGGCGGCCAGCTGGAAAACCAAGGGCACGTTTTTCTTCGGCGGCAATGAAAACCCCGTCACCACCCAGACGACCGTGCAGGGCCCCGACCACTTCCGCCAGGAGCTCGAGGGCGACTTCGGCGGCAACAAGGTCAAGGGCGTCACCGTCCTGGCCGGCGACAAGGGCTGGCGGAAATTCGCCGACAACCAGATGGACATGGACAAGGACGCCGTCGCCAACCAGAAGCGGACGATCTACCTGACCATGATCCCGATCACGATCCTGCCGTTGAAAGGCAAGCAGTTCAAGGTCGAGGCGCTCGGCGAGGAGAAGATTGGCGGCAAGCCGGCGGTCGGCATCAAAGCGACCGGCCCCGACGGCAAGGACTTCAAGCTCTACTTCGACGAGGCGAGTGGTCTGCCGGTCAAGCTAATCGCGACGGTCGCCGGCTTCATGGGAGACGAATTCACCCAGGAGACCACATTTAGCGACTATAAGGACCTAGGGGGCATCAAAAAGGCGACGAAGATCGAGTCCAAACGCAACGGCGAGAAGTTCCAGGAGCAACAGATCACCGAGTTCCGGATTCTCGACAAGGTCGATCCCAAGACGTTTGCTGAGCCGCAGTAAGGGACTCGGCAAGAAAGCGTTCTCCCACGGAGGCCTTGCAGGGTGGCCGGGGCTGGAGTCTGCTGTCGCATGACCCAGAGCCTCAGCCCAGGCCACCCAACCGTTTGCGGGAATAGACAAGTAGGGTGCGTCGAGTCGGCGCTGACGCACCGGCCCTCGCCGCAGCCGATC
>JBGQLF010001541.1:0-2408 GCA_041499985.1 Gemmataceae bacterium | reverse complement strand
TGACGGCGAGGAATTGCTCGGTGTACCCGATTACGTGATTGGCAAGCGTTCGCCCCTGTCGAAACGGCTCATGGACGAACCGCTGGTGCTGATCCTCGAAGCGAAGAAGAACGACTTTGACGCGGGTTGGGGACAATGCCTCGCCGCCATGTGCGCCTTGCAACGGCTGCGCGGCATGTCCGAGGCAATCACCTATGGCTGCGTATCCGACGGCTTCCAATGGCAATTCGGCAAGTTACAAGGCGACACGTTCGCGCATCACTCCCGGCCGTTTGGCCTGGCGAACCTGGAGGAACTCTGCGGCGCTCTCAACCACCTCCTGGACTTGTGCAAACAGCAGGTGCTCCGTTCCGCCGATGCGGCTTGACCGGTCTTCAGACCTTGACCAATTGGCGGGAGGAGCGTAGCTGCAACACAAGACAGGAAAGCACGCGGCCAGTGAGCAACGACGCCTGGTTGTGGGGGGAGGCCGGGCTGCCGATTTCCCTCGCCTGCGGGTCGGAGACATTTCTCTGAACATCGATGCGGATGCCTGGCCGCACGTTCAAGGCGATATCCAGAGAGCGCCCTTCGCTTCGACTGTTTTTCGGGAAGTCTATTTCGAGAAAGTCCCCTACAACGCCTTTACGGGACCAAACCGGGCTGCCATAAAGGAGGTTGCTCGGATCTTGGAGCCGGGCGGGCGACTCGTGATCGAAACCGGCAGCAAGGCGCCCATCATGGAAATCCGGGCCGTACTTCGTCAAGTTGGCTTCAAGTACATCCGCGTTGGGTACAAGGGCTTCCTGCGTATCACAGCCAGGCGGGGAGGACTTTAGATGACGGCATATGCTTATTGTCGCTGCAACAGTGGTCATTATTTTAGTGGGGAATTCTGTCCTTTCGACGGCTGGTCGTCGCCTGCTTCCCGGGAATTGTCCAGGGCCATCGAGCAATTGGCTCGCAGCCAACACCCCGTTTCTCTGGAGGAATTGCGCAAGGCGGGAGTCAGTCAAGCAACTTTGGAGCGTACGATCGTGATCGAGTTCGGCTCGAGTACCTCTGTCTTCGATGCGGTCGCGCCCCAGGAATTCGTCGTGCATGGCGAAGCGAAGTCCGTCCGGCAGCTGGACCGCAGCTTCAAGTAGCGCAACTTGCCACGTCAAGGTTCCTGCCGCAGCGGCACTGTACCGTCCAGGTAGCGCCAGTTCTTGAGGAAGCTCAGCAGGTCCGCCATTTCCTCAACGGTGATGGTTTTCTCCAGTCCCTCGGGCATCAGGGATTGGCCCGTTGACTGAATCTCGTCGATGTCCTGGCGCAGGACTACCTCGGTCTGGTTTTCGGCCCGGCGGAGCGTGATGCTCGAAGCCGTCTCGGCGGCGATGATGCCGGTCAGCGATTTGCCGCTCTTGGTCGTGATCAGGTAGTTGATGTAATTGCTGTCGATTGCCTGATTGGGATTCAGAATATCCACGAGCAGGGCATCCGGCGTCTTGGTGCGCGTGTCGGCGATGTCCGGGCCAACGTCCACGCCAATGCCGGCAACGCGGTGACAGGTGGCACAGTTTTTCTGGAACACCGTCTGCCCGCGCTTCGCATCGGCCGACAGCGTCAAGGCGGGCTTGTAACGTTCCAGGACTTGCTTGCGTTCGGCCGGCAAGTTTTCCTGAAGCAGCTTGCGGGCACGATCGCGGATCTCGGGTCGGCTGGAGTTGACCAGTTGGCGGGTGCGGATAGCATCGAGATCGCCAGGCTTGATCCGGCCGGCTTCGACCTCTTGCAACAGAAACAGGATGCGATCGGGCTGGCGCAAAAGCGCTTCGGTGACCTCGCGGCGCACGGCCGGGGTGTAGCTGCGCCAGTCCTTCACCAGCAAGCCAGCCACTTCCGAGCGCGGTTGCGCCGCCAGGGCCCGCACTGCTGCCAGCCGGACCTCTTGCACGGCATCGGCGCTCAGCAGGCGGGTCAGGACCGGCTCGGCCGTCGCCCAGGGAGCATGGGCCAGCAGACGCACTGCCGCCAGCCGCTCCGTGGCATCCTGTTTGGTGTCGCTCGCCACCGTCGCCGCCTGCGTCAACAGCGTGGCCGCTCGCTCCGCCACGGACCGTTTGGTCTCGCCCAGCGATTGGAGGAACACGCCCAGCTGACTGCCCCGCCGACCCATGCCTTCCGCCAGACCATTGAGGCCGGCCATCTGCCAGCGTACTGCATCCTGGCCCGGAAGTGCCCCGAGGGCCTCGAGGACGGTAGTCACCTCTTGCGGCTCACGGCGGGCCCCCACCAGTGCGGCCAGCTCTTGTACCAGGGTGACGCGACTCGCCGTGGGCTGGCTGAGTAGGCCTTGCGCCGGTTGCAGTAGCACGCCGAGCAATGCTCCGGCTCGTCGGGGCACGGAACTGGCCACCGCCACCCGCGTCCAGCGATCCTCG
>JBGQLF010001540.1:0-2408 GCA_041499985.1 Gemmataceae bacterium | reverse complement strand
CGGGACGAGTAAGGATCGGCATCCGTTGGTGGTGCAACAATTCGTGGGTTCCGGCCGCAGTATGTTCTTCGGCTTCAACGAAAGCTGGCGCTGGCGGCTGCGTGAACATGAGCTGCGCTTCAACCAGTTCTGGATTCAGACGGTGCGCTACCTGGCTCGCAGCCGTTCGGGCCGGATCAAGCTGTACCTGGATAAGCAGACCCCGTACCGGCGCGGCGAGCCGATCAAGGTGACGGTCCGTTTCCCCGACGATGTCCCGCCCCCTCCGCCGGAAACGAGAGTCGAGGTGGTCAAGGAGCGCACGCCGATGAACGCGCCGCCCGGGGCTGAGATCGACCGCGAGACCCTGCCACTGGTCAAGGTCGAAGGTAGCCGGGCGACGTATGAGGGCCTGCTGACTCGGACACCTGAGGGTGATTACCGCTTCTGGCTGAAAGCGCCGATCGTGACCGGGCCGAAACCGCGCGCGGAATCCAAGGTGTTGCCGCCGCCGGGCGAGATGGATCTGTTGCGCATGAATCAGCCGGACATGGAGCGCAGTGCCGAGGAGACGCACGGCCACTTCTATACGCTGGCCGATGCCGACCGCGTGCTGGACGAACTGCCGTCGGGCACCCGCGTGGCGCTGAACACGCCGCAACCGCCGACGTTGGTGTGGAACCACTTCCTGATCTTTGCGCTGGTACTGACGTTGCTCGGCACGGAGTGGTCGCTGCGGAAGCGGAAGCATTTGCTGTAGAATAGGTAGAGATCCTATTCCGAATCGGGGCCCGGAGCTCAGTCCGAGAGCCCTGATCCGCCTGTTTATGCCTTCGGAGGAGTCTCTTATGCGCTCTCAAGCTCCGGCCAAGAAAAAACAATCTCGGGAGCCGGTGGAGGTCGGCAAACACATGGTCATGGATCCCCGGGTCTGCTTCGGCCGATTGACCTTCAAGGGGACGCGTGTGCCGGTCGAAGCGATACTCGTTCCGCTACTTGTTCAGGGAAGAACGATGGAGAAGATCCTGGCCGCTTGGACGGAACTCAAGAGGGAAGCAGTTGAAGAGGCCCTTCAGTTGGCGGCCGCAGCTTGGCCGGAGCTGATGCGGGAAGATGCCGAGAAGGCCCTTGAGCCGTGGACGACGGCTTTGGTGAACCGGAATGCGGCAAGGTTGAAGGTACCCCGTGAGCCAACTCGTTCTGGACGACCAGCTTGATCTGGATGTGGTGCTCGCGCCGATCCGGAAATGGATCACGGTCCTGCGTCTGCAAGACCTGCGACTCAGGCAACAGATTCTCGACGATCGGGTTCCAGCAATCCTCCAAACGCTGAACCAGCCGACCTTTGTCACGATAGACCGGGGCTTCTGGCAGAGGTCTTGGTGTCACCCGGATTACTGCATCCTGTATTTCGCGTTGCATCGGGAGCAGCAAAAGCTGCTGCCGGGCCTGTTGCGAGCATTGCTGCGT
This sequence comes from Gemmataceae bacterium, assembly GCA_041499985.1. Classification (GTDB taxonomy): domain Bacteria; phylum Planctomycetota; class Planctomycetia; order Gemmatales; family Gemmataceae; genus JBGQLF01. Next base: position 959 of record JBGQLF010001540.1, on the reverse strand, counting down.
CGGCCGGAGTTCCGCAGCCGCGCGGCACGCATGGGCAAGGTGGCTCGAGTTGGCACCCTCAAGGTTGAGTATTGGCAATTCCAGAAAGCAGATCGGCAAGAGTTTCTATGGAAGGCACCACGCTGAAGAAACCTATCGCGCGGAACCGGAAACAATTTGTTGTAAAATGGCAACCACCGCTCCCGGGACCGAGCCTTAACGGTATCGACCGGCAGGCTCCTCGTCCCAGGACGTACACTGAGCGAGGGAATGTCTCATGGGCTCTCGAATAACGTCGACGAAGAAATCAGTCAAGGAACCCGTGAAAGTGGGGAAGTATCTGGTTGTACACCCCGGAGTATGTTTTGGCCAGCTGACGTTCGATGGAACGCGCGTGCCTGTGGAAACCGTGCTGCTCTATCTGGCGAAGGGGAGAACCATCGACCAGATCTTGGAGAGTTGGCCCCAGCTTACCCGAGAAGCAGTTGTCGAAGCGATGCGTCTGGCAGCGACAGCCTTGGTGAATCGGTATACTCCCGAGATCGAGGCCACGTATGAGCCAGATCATTAAGGATGATCAGATTGATGGCCACGTCGTGTTTTCCGCCCATCGGATCAGGACCACCCTCTCTCATAGGTGGCGGTTCCTCAAATGGACCGACCCAAGCAACGAACCATTACACAGGAACACGCGAGAAGAGCATTTGACCCGGTCCTATGCGCTCTGGGGGCGCTTGGGATATCGAGGTCAGACACGATTCCGTTCTTCTGCACAAAGGAAATGCTCATGCGTACACTGTTCTTCGCGTTAGCCGCCGCCGGCCTGCTTCTCGGTTGGGTGGAGCAAGGCCGGGCCCAGGACGAGGCCCGTGCGCTCCTCGACAAGGCGATCAAGGCCAACGGTGGCGAAGAGGCCCTGCGCAAGTACAAGGCCGGCCAGATGAAGGGGAAGGGAACCCTCGAAGTCGCCGGCGGCCTCG
>JBGQLF010001539.1:0-2411 GCA_041499985.1 Gemmataceae bacterium | reverse complement strand
GGCTGGCGTCGAGCCGGGCGTGATCTACACCGAGATCGACACCGAAACGACCGTGCAGCAAGTCCAGGCTCACGTCGAGGCATGCCAGTACAACCAGGCACTCCAGCGCATCTGGCAGCAGATCCTGGACCCCGCCAACCAGTACACCGATCGGCATGAGCCGTGGAAGCTGGTCAAGACGGATCGCCTGGCCGCCAAGCAGGTGCTCTACGACCTGGTGGAACAGCTTCGCGTGGCGGCAGTCCTGCTCAAGCCGTTCCTGCCGCGCACGGCCGAGACGATCTATCGCAGCTTCAACTTCCCCCAACCGTGGGAAAGCGTTCGCCACGAAGATGTCTGGGTGCATCCGCGCCAGGTGGAAGATCTGCGACTCCAGGCGACACTCGAGGACGGCAAGGTCAAGCCGCTGTTTCCGCGTATTAGTTGAGCCGACTGCCTGCAACCGCCGGCTCCAGCAGGATGAGGACAGAACGACGTGTTCTATAACGTAGCCACAAGCGTCCTCGCTTGTGGGCTGGCCGGAAGCCCACAAGCGAGGACGCTTGTGGCTACGATCGGACAGGGCTTGGCAGCGAATGTTCAGCAGCATCTTGACAGCACCTATGTTTTCCGATCACATAGGAGGGGTTCACGATTCCGCTCTGGGGTACGAACTGCCTGCCCAGAACCTGCGTATTAAGAATGAGACCAACGTGCTCTTACCTGATCCCTTGACCAGCTGCTCGGATGAGGACCTCCTGGTTCGCTTTTGCCGTGGTCAAACGGAGGCGTTCGGCATCCTGGTGCGCCGGTACGAGCGGGAATTATACGGGTATTTGCGCCGTTATCTGGGCGACAGCGACTTGGCCGAGGATGTGTTCCAGAACACGTTCTTGCAATTGTACATCAAGAGCGGTCAATATGAGCCTGGCCGGCCGGTACGCCCCTGGCTGTACACCATTGCGACGCATCAAGCCATCGATGCCTTGCGCCGCAATGGCCGGCACCAAGCCGTCAGTCTCGATCAGAGCCAAAAGGAGCTGCCCGACGGTGACCTGTGCAGCTTGATGGAACTCCTGGAAAGCCGCGGGCCGAGTCCGCTGGAATTGGCCCAGGGGGAAGAGCGCCGTGAGCAAGTTCGGGCCAGCGTGGATCGGCTGCCGGAGTTTTTACGCCAAGTGGTGATCCTGGCTTACTATCAGGGATTGAAGTATCGGGAGATCGCCGACATCCTTGACATCCCGGTCGGAACCGTGAAGTCCCGGCTACATGCCGCCCTGGTCAAGCTTCAAGAAGCCTGGGTAGCTTCGCCCTCTTTACGGGAAGCCTAATTGCTATGGACGAGAACCTGCTCGGTTATCTGCTCGCGACGCTCGATTCGGAAACGCATCGGGAAGTGGAAAGCTACCTGCGGACCCATCCGGAAGCGCACCAACGCCTGGAGCGTCTCCAGCGGGCGCTGGCCCCGCTGGCGTCGGATAAGAAGGCCACCGATCTCAAGCCCGCGTCGGGCTTATGGATCCGCACCTTGGCGCACGTGGCCGAGTACCGCTGTCGCGACCTTCCGCGGGCGCCGCTGATCGCGGTCGCGCCGACCCCGGTTCCTTCCCGTCCCTGGTGGCGCCGTGCCGATGTCCTCGTGGCAGCGACCTTGCTGTTGGCCGTCTCGGCGCTCTTGCTCCCCGGGCTCAACTATCTCCGCGCCCGGCAGAATATCCTCGCTTGCCAGAACAACCTGCGCCAGATTTATTTAGCGCTGGAAGACTATAGCCAGCGCAACCGCGGCCAACTACCCAAGGTCGAGGAAGGGCCCCCGCGCAATTTCGCGGGTGTCTTCGTGCCCATCCTCAACCAGAGCCGTGGCCTGGGACATGAAGTCAGCCTCGACTGCCCAACCCAGGGACGCGCACCTGCCCCGAACGTCTCGTTGTCCCAGCTTCAGGAGCTGTACTTCAACAACCCCGCGCAATTCGAGCGCTACACCTGCACTGCGGGAGGCTGCTACGCCTATCCGCTGGGCTATCGCGAGAACGGGATCCACCACGGTCTGCGCCGCGACCAGGAGAACATGGCCCATGTGCCGCTCCTGGCCGATCGGCCACCCTTCGATCAGACGACCACGCTGAGCCTGGTTGGGAACAGCCTCAACCATGACGGACAGGGGCAAAATGTGCTGTACCTGGATGGACGCGTTCAGTTTGCCACTTCGCGCAACGTCGGCGTTAATGCGGATGACATTTACCTGAACTGGAACCAGCGCGTCGAAGCGGGTTTGCACCGCTCGGATACGGTTCTGGGTGCCAGCCCGGCGCGACCGTATCTCACGCCTCCGATTGATTGAGCCTGAAAAAGGGGACGCGGGTCTTTTACGCCCGGAAAAGATACGCGGGCCCTTTTTAAGGCCCCCACCCAACCGCACGCAAACACGACGT
>JBGQLF010001538.1:0-2413 GCA_041499985.1 Gemmataceae bacterium | reverse complement strand
GGGAGAGTGGCGTTCAGTCCCGACGGCAAGCGGCTGGCGAGTAGCGTTAGCCTGCCCAACGCATTCGCCCCACCGGGTGCAGGTGCAGTCAAGGTGTGGGATGCGCAGACCGGCCAGGAGCTCCTTAGCCTCAAGGGGCACACCGCCCATGTCATCAGCGTGGTCTTCAGCCCAGACGGCACACGCCTGGCTTCGGGCTCGGGCAGCGCGGCAGGGGGTCAAGGTGGTGAGGTGAAGGTATGGGATGCGCAGACCGGCCAGGAGATCCTTACCCTCAAAGGGGGTGGGTATCTCCATGGTGTGGCTTTCAGTCCGAACGGCCACTGGCTGGCCAGCTACGCGGGCGGCAGGGTCAAGATCTACGACGCCACGCCGCTGCCGGAGAAGCCGTGACCGCAAGGGGACCGACGCGGCGAACCGAAGCGGATGCCGGCGGCGGGAGCGGCCCACGCTCTCCGCCGCCTGGTTCTCGGGCACCAGCTCCGTGAGGCGCTGGTTCACGGTCCGGTGGGCGGCCCATCGAGAGGGCCAAAAGGGGCGGACCTGCATTGCCTGGTGATCCTCATCGCTCAGGGTGACGCCGCCATTCGAGAGAACACCGTCGAACTCGGCATCAAGGAATCCCTTCATCAGCGCGGGATCACGGCGTACATTCAGACCGGATGACTCCGCCCGGCCCAATCGAGTCGGGGATGCGATCCAGGAACGCCGCGCTCGCCGGCTCCCGCACCTCAAAAAGTCAGTCGCGTGTACAATTTCCGCCGGCAACTATTTGACTTCGCCCTGGCAAGATGTTACGACAATTCCTACATGTGGCTGAAGAAGCGCCACACCCATGGTTGTTCCTCTCCTGTACGCGCTTTGGGAGCAAACTGATGAATCCTCGTCGCCTGTTCGTGGCGAGTTGCATTGCACTCATCACGTCGGCCTTTTCGTTCATGATCCGGCAAGACATTGCGGATCCCCTCGCTACCGATTTCTCGCTGACCAAGCAGGCTGTCGGCGAGGTGATGGGCGCCGCGTTTCTCGGCATGGCCGTGGCCATGGTCGCCGTGTCGCCGCTGTGCGACTTGTTGGGCATGGGCCGCGTCCTCTCCCTGGCCTGGATCTGCCATTTGGTTGGCATCCTGGGGACGATCCTGTCGCCGAAGCCGCCGGCCGTGTCGTCCGATGTGAGTTACTGGCTGCTGTGGTTATCCACCTTCTTGGTGGGATCGGGCAATGGCTTGGTGGAAGTCGCGATCAATCCCTTGGCGGCCACGCTGTTTCCCAGAGAAAAGACCCATTACCTCAACATTCTGCACGCCTGGTGGCCGGGTGGGCTGATTATGAGCGGCCTGTTGGCGATCTTCGTCGTCAACCCGCTGCTGGGGCTGACGGTCAAGGAGATTGCTCCGGAGGCCGCCAGTTTCGGCTGGAAGGTGAAGATGGCGCTGTTGCTCGTTCCGCTAGCCATTTACGGCCTGCTCGCGCTCGGCCAGAAATTCCCCGTCACGGAACGTGTTCAGGCCAATGTCTCGACGGGAGAGATGTTCGCGCAAATGCTGCGTCCCATGTTCCTGCTGTGGGCCTTTTGCATGTTGCTCACCGCTTCCACCGAGCTGGGTCCGAATCAGTGGCAAGAGTCGGTGCTGAAGCGGACCGCGAACGTGTCGGGAACACTGATCTTCGTCTACACCAGTGGTTTGATGTTCATTATGCGTTTCTTCGCTGGACCACTGGCGCATAAGCTCTCCCCCGTCGGCATGCTGACCGGCTCGGCGCTCTTCTCGGCCGTGGGACTCTACTGGCTCAGCATGGTGGACGGCCCGGTCCTGGCGTTTCTGGCGGCGACGGTCTTCGGCGTCGGTATCGCTTACTTCTGGCCGACGATGTTGGGTGTCACCGCTGAGCGGTTCCCCAAGGGCGGCGCGCTGCTGTTGGGCCTGATGGGATCTTTTGGGAACGTCGCCATCTTTGTGGTCCTGCCGCAAATGGGGGCCATCTTCGATTCCTACACGGTCGCTAACCTGCCGGACGATCTGAAGACGAAGGTCGTCCACACATCCGATGGCAAAGACCTGCCCCTGGTCAATCCGGGCGAGCCGAGTTGGCTCCCCACCGCGATCACCGCGCACATTTATCCTGCTGGAAGCAAGAAGCTGAACCCCGACGCCACCAAGTTGTTGACCGGGGCGGACGAGAAGGGCGTGGAAAAAGCCGAAGCGGTGGGTGCCGCCTGGGCCTTCCGTTGGGTCGCGGTACTGCCCTGCATCCTCGTCTTCATCTTCGGCGCCATCGCCCTGAGCGATCGGCTGCGCGGCGGCTACAAGGCAGTCCACATCGGTGACGCAAGCAAGGAAAAAGCAGTCAGCTCGCAATGGAGCTGAGCGAACGCGCTCAGGGTTGGGTGGCACGCCCTGAGTCTTCGAAG
>JBGQLF010001537.1:0-2416 GCA_041499985.1 Gemmataceae bacterium | reverse complement strand
GCCCGGAAAGCAGGGACAATATGATTCGCTTACCAAGTGGGACCTCGGTAGGCGGGCCGCTGAAGACGAATACTCAGTCGGCCGCCTCGCGCCAGGAGATCACCAGCCAGGTCTGGCGCAGTAACTACCGGCTCTGGTATGAGCATTTCGGCGAGTTCGACGGGGCGACTTTGACCTCGCCAGCGACGACCCGGATCTCAGGTACGACGCCGACGATGGCGAAGGTTGCCAACGAAGTGGATGGCGTCTGGCGAGCAACCCTGGCCGCTACGAGTGAGGCGGAAGTCGCGGGAGTGGACTTCGGCGATTCGCTCATGCTGAACAAGCCGGACGCGGGTGCGGCGAACGTCAACGCGATCGTGAAGCCGGTGTTCGAGGCGTACGTGCGGATCCCCACGGCCCTGACCACGGCACAGACGGCGGTCATCGGGATCGGAACCGCCTTCAACGCCACCCTGGCCTCGATCAGCAAGTACGCGTGGTTCCGCATCGGCCCGGCCAGCATGAACGTGACCGTGGAAAGCAATGACGGCACCACGACGAACCTGCTGGTCGCGGCGGGGCAGGCCGTTACCCTCACGGCCAACAAGTTCTATCTCTTCACCATTGACTGGACCTTCCTCGATCAGGTCCGCTTCTCTGTGGACGACGGCCTCATCGCTACCTTGAACATGCTCGCGCTCGCGGCAACGGACAAATTTCAGCCTCTTATCTACCTCGCCAAGGCATCAGGAACAACCACTCCCACGCTGGACGTGGACTGGTGGAACGCCGCAAGCTGGAGAGTTGGCATCTGATGAAAAGCCCAGGTAGGAAGCGAGCGATCCCCAGGAGCCGCGAGGGCGGCCTCCTGGGGTATAACCTGGGACCCTATGCCCAGGACGGCGTGACCGGCTTCCTCTGGCAGCGCCGGTTCATGCTGTACCAGCGTGGAGTCCTCGTTCACAGGGACTTCTCCAAGGGCGGTAGGGATCGACCTGATCGGTACTAGGAGTCCACCATGCCCCAGCTAACCAGAATCGTTGCCAACATCCCGATAGCCATCGTGGCAGGCAACAACCAGACGATCAACACGCTGCTGGACGCGCTGGACCTCTCCGAAGCGAAGGTGCTGGAGGCAATCCTGACGCTCTCGGCGATCCAGACGGTGGCGGGCTCGACGCTGGACGTGAAACTCCAGGCTGCCACCTTTACTGATCCGCTGGGAAACACCGTCTGGGACACGCGGGGTCGCTTCAGCACGGTTCTGGGGAACCAGGCGGCTTCCGCTGCCTCGCCTTACCAGGAGGGGATGAACATCTCCCAGGACGTGGACCTGCAAGCCTCGGAGCGAATGTACCGGCCCACGGGCTCCAATGGCGGAACGGAGCTATCCCCTGGGACCGTGCGCGACGGCAACTTTCCGCCCTTTATCCGCGAAGGGCTCACCCACGTCCGGCAAGCCAACTGGAGGGCGCAGTTCGTTGTCTCGGATGTGGCAGCCAGCGCCGGGTTTACTGGCAACTTGCTCGTGTACGGCCATTTCTGGGACCTCTAGGTAGCTAGGCGAGGAGGTGTGCTATCGCTTGGCGGGCCGACAGCGTTTTCGAGCTTAACCCCGGAGGAGCCCTTCTCAATGGATGCGGGTTCTCCTCGTTTTTTGGGGGCACGGATTTCAGTCAATCCGTTTCTCCGGTCGTTTCCGTGGCCGATGGCGTCACGAACGGAACTACCACCGTCACCAGCGCCACCGCTAATTTCCTCGCTACCTACGTCGGCAACGGCCTCAACATAGGAGGGGACTCCCTCTACCAGATCACCGCCATCAACTCTGCCACCTCGGTCACCGTGGACCGCGCGACAGCCAACGGCGGGGCAGGAAGGACCTTGAAGGTAGGGGGAGCGGGCGGCGGGAAGGGCTTTGTCACCTCGGCGATCGAGCCCTACGAGTACGGAATCGTGGTGCCTGGCCACATCATCTGGGTGCGGTCAACGAACTCGGCCGGCACACCCACGAACTACGTCAGCGCGGGTGGCTGGCACATCACCACCACCGGCACCGAGGAGAACTATGTCCGCGTCGAGGGCTACTCCACGGTACGGGGTGACGGCGGGATCGCCAACACGGTGCAGGTGGGGACGTGGAGCGCCCCGTACACCACTATCCGGGGCCTGCAGATGTCCACCAGCTTCGGCGGGAACACCCTGCAGATCGGCGCGGCCGGGCAGATCGTCGAGAACATCATCGCCGATGCCACGGGCACCTCGGGCTACGCGCTCGCGAACTCGGGCGTGGTGGCGCTGCGCCGGGCCTGGATCAAAGGCGGAAACAACGTGGCGGCGGTGCGCGATACCTCGGGCTCCCTCTACGAGTACTGCCGGGTGGACGGCGGGGTGGGCCAGGCGTGTATCTCGGTGGAGAGCGGGCTGGTTTCAT
>JBGQLF010001536.1:0-2426 GCA_041499985.1 Gemmataceae bacterium | reverse complement strand
TCCTCAGTCTGCGAACGCTGATCTACACGGAGGGCCGCTGGGAGCAGTTCTGGGCCAAAGTCGATCGCTACGGTTTCCCGATTGCCGTCTAACACGATCCCTTCTGGAGCAGTATTATACATCATTATGCGGTCTTACTCGTTTTGCGCAGTGCCCTCTACAAGCGTCGGGCCGCCTCCTTGGCCGACAGACTTCGCTCCCGCAGGCGGGTCTCCAGCAGCGCCTGGAAGTGCGGGTTGTGTTCGAGTAACTGGTCGATCAGGTCGTCGTCTTCGTCCAGCGGCACCATCTGAAACGCGGGGACGCCGTTGACCGTGACGATGATCGGTTCCTGGCGGCACAAACGCCCATAGTGGCTCAGGCGAGCCTTGGCTTCACTCAGTGGGATGACTTTCATGATGGTGTCCCGTAAACTTTTCTCCCTGAACGAGGAGCGCGGTTCCCCGTTTTTCGCCCACGAGGACGATCGTAACGACCTGCGCCTCGGCGTCCACGTTGAACAGGACGCGATATTTGCCGAAGAGGCGCAGCTCCCGTTGGGCGACCGGGTTGGGGTGCAGCGTTTTCAGGTTCCGCGTCTCGGCCAAGGGATCCGCCGTCAAGAACTCTTCGGCAGTCTCGAGCAACAACCGGCCGTCCTTGCGACCGAACCAGCGAAGGTCGTCGATCACCGATTCTTTCCAGGTGACAGTCCAGGCCATATGCCCTGCAACCTAGCAAAGACTAGAATTTTAGTCAACTTCGAGAGACCCTTGTGTGCAGGTCTGGCAGCAGGGGGGAGTACAGATCATGAGTAGCTCCAGTTCCGCGCCCGATCCACTCAATCCGTTGGCGGAAGAGTTCCTGGCCCGCTACCGCCGCGGCGAACGGCCCGCGTTGTCGGAGTACACTGACCGGTACCCCGAGTTGGCCAGCCAGATCCGTGAGCTGTTCCCCGCTCTCGTCGCCCTGGAAGCCGTCGGCTCGGTGGAAGGTCAGGCCACCGGCCCGGATAACAGCCTGGTCGGGGACGAGGGTCCGCTGCCCCGGCAGCTGGGTGAATACCGCATCCTCCGCGAAGTCGGCCGCGGCGGCATGGGCATCGTCTACGAAGCGGTGCAGGAATCCCTGGGCCGGCACGTCGCTCTCAAGGTGCTGCCGTTTCACAACTGGATGAACGCCACCCACCTGGAGCGCTTCCGGCGCGAAGCCAAAGCCGCCGCCAAGTTGCACCATAGCAATATTGTGCCGGTGTTCGGTGTCGGTGAGCACCAGGGCATCCACTACTACGCCATGCAGTTCATCCAGGGCCAAGGTCTGGACGTGGTGCTGGAGGAGTTGAAGCGCCAGCGCGGTGGTCCGGAAGCCGTGGCGGTTACGGGTCCAAGTTCCCAGGCGGAGTTGGCCCAGAGCATTGCCCAGGGCTTGCACAGTGGCCAGTTGGTCGGCGGCACCCTGCCCGGAGAGGAACCTCAGGGAGGCGCCCCTCCCCGGTCATCCTCCGGGAGCGGCACGAAAGTGTCCTCGGCAGTCCTGGACAGCCGTTCCGAGCTGACCGGCCAATCGGAGACGGAGTATGTGCGCAGCGTGGCCCGGCTGGGGGTGCAGGTGGCCGAGGCCTTGGCCTATGCCCATCATCAAGGCATTCTGCACCGCGACATCAAGCCGTCGAACTTGCTGCTGGACACGCAGGGCACCGTCTGGATCACCGACTTCGGCCTGGCCAAGGCGGAGGGGAGTGCGGATTTGACTACTCCGGGCGACCTCGTGGGCACGCTCCGTTACATGGCGCCCGAGCGCTTCCAAGGGCAGTCCGACGTGCGCGGCGACCTCTACAGTCTGGGCCTGACGCTCTACGAGCTGTTGACGCTACGGCCAGCCTTTGTCGAGAGCAACCGAGCTCGGCTGATCGAGCGGATCACGCACGAGGAGCCGCCCCGGCCACGCAAACTCGACCGCCGTATTCCTGCTGATCTGGAGACGATCGTCCTTAAGGCGATGGCCAAGGAGCCAGGCCAGCGCTATGCGATGGCGGGCGATCTCGCTGAGGATCTGCGGCGCTTCCTGGCAGACCGGCCGATCCGGGCGCGGCGTGCCGGGTTGGCGGAGCGGCTGTGGCGCTGGTGCCGGCGCAACCCGGCGGTGGCCAGCCTGGTAGCGGTGGTGGCCACGTTGCTGGTTGCCGTGGCCGTCAGTGCCACGGTGGTAGCCTTTCAGTCCCAGCGCCTGGTCCGGCAGGAGGAACGGCTCAAGAACGAGGCGGAGAACCGGGCCGACCTGGAAGCCCAGGCAAAGGAGGAGCTGGAAACCACCCTTTACTTCCATCGCATTGCCCTGGCCCACCGCGAGCTGACAGCGAGCATTCCCATTCCGGCCAAAGCCGAAGCACTGCTCGACGCCTGTCCCCTGGAGTTACGCGGCTGGGAATGGCATTACCTCAAGCGGCT
>JBGQLF010001535.1:0-2442 GCA_041499985.1 Gemmataceae bacterium | reverse complement strand
GGTTGTTGTAGCTGGTGGCCGTGCGAGGGTGACGTTCGCCGAGAAGGTCGCGGTGGAGATCAAGAGCCTTCTGGTAGAGCGGCTGGGCCTCGGCGTACTTCCCCTGGTCCTTCAGGTTGAGGGCCAGGTTGTTGTAGCTGGTGGCCGTGTTGGGATGCCGTTCGCCCAAGACCTGGACTGCTTGCCGCAAGAGCTCTTCCCGGTGTTTCTGAGCATCTGCGTAGCGGCCTTTGGCTTCCAGGTTACTCGCTTCCCGAACTCCTGCCAGCGCTTTCCGCCACCCTGCTCGCTGCTCGGCCGAAGACGCAGCAACCTTCCTGATTGCCTCCACATTCCATTTCAGATCAACGGTCTGCCAGTGCTCGGGGCCCTGCACTTGAGTCCGCAGGGCGAGCAATTCCTCGGCAGCCTTCAGCGCCTCGTCGTACTTGTCCTTTTCCTGCAACTCCTCAATCCGCTTCTTCAATTCCGCCGCCTTCGTGGCGTCGTCGCCTTGCAGCAGCCGCTGCCACGGTGGTTGCTTCTGGGCCGCCAGCTTCGGCTCGTCGGTCCCTACGCCGCGGCCCGTCCAGACCCCCAACAACCCGATTGCCAGTACGCCCCATCGCGACATGAGTGAACCCTCCGGATCGACGACTTTCAGGGGCCGATTGTACCAGCGCATCCAGGATCCCGCCGGACAAAAAGTATCCGTGCCCTGTTACCGAGGTCCCTCCCCACCAGGTCGCTGCGCAAAAGCGAACGGGGGCTTGGCCCCCGTCCGCAAGGCTTGTCCTGAGATCCCTTCGACCGCCCGTTACTGGCGAACACCTGCCAAGACTGCCTGGTAGTGCGTGCCCTTGAGGACGTCGGCGATGTCGATCGTCCCAGAGACGTGGGACAGGTCTCGGCTCAACACCAGCACCATGCTACCGCTGTTGATGTTGTAGGGAAACGTGGTCAACCCCGGGGAGACCGTGAAGTAGTTGCCATAGCTGGCCGCGATGCGCCAATCTGGCTGTACCGTGACGCGATAGCCATTGCTCAGCTTTTCGAGCTTCACAAAGGCCAGGTCGATGTGAGCCAGGCCGAAAAACCCGTTGTTGGTGGCAAAGTTGATCGCCCCGACCTCCGGTCGAACGGCAGGTGTGCCCGACGCCAAGTACACATCCACGGGATTGACTCCATTGGTGGTCACATTGGTAATGGTGTTGGTCAGCGTCAGCGTCCCTGTCCGCACGAAGGGCGTGCCGAACGACGTATTCCCCTGCAACTGGATGGCGAACCGAACTTGGGCGTGCGCCGTGCCGCTGCCGCCCAGGGCCAGAAGTCCCACCAACGCCATCCCGATTCCGGTCTTCGCGAACCCATAGATGCTGGTCATGAGAATCTCCCTTTGCGTAAACAGGTGTCCGAGGAGTGGGTCCTGTCCCGGTCTTCGCTCGGATCGTCACTGGGACACCCAACTCCTCCGTGTTCCTGGCCGCAAGCCATCACCCAATCCGAAAGATTTCTCGCTCCGCAGTGGTAAGATCCAATCGCAAACTTAAGGGAAGCCGTGGCGCGGGTGGCGATCGACGAAGAGGACGTGGCCCTGTCCGCATTCGACAACTTCGTTCGCGCTGCGGAAGGCGGCCGGTTCCCGCGCTTGAACGACCGGGACGACCGCTGGCAGCTGCTCTTCGTGCTCACCGCGCGCAAGACGGCCGACGTCGCGCAAGCGGACGGACGACCGAAGCGGGCCGGGGGAAAGCTAAATCAGTCGTTAGACGAGAATGACGGCTTTGCGGGCCGGGTGGCCGCGCCGGCCGCGGTCAGCTGACTGGCTGGCCCCGGCCGTTCGTCGCGATCGACATGGTTTGTTCCAGGAGCGCAAACCCGGCGTCCCGGTTGCACAGTTCATCGACTTTCGGCGGCATCGCCAGCGGTTGCGGTAGCTCGAGCATGAGCAGTCCCCCCTGAGATCAATCGGGGTCGCCAATAAGGACGAAGGCAGCCCAGTACCTCGGGTCGGCGTATGGCTTGGCGACCTGGGGGGCCGGGGCCCTCGGCTCCGGTTTCCCGCCGATGGTCTTCAAGGCCAGCTCCCCCTTGGCCCGGTCTCCCCGCGCTACCCCGTCGGTCACCAGCGCGATCCGCTCCAGGGCCTCCTCGGCGGATAATTCCCGCAGCCACTGCTTCGCCTCCGCCAGTGCGGCGGCCTTGGGCAGCGGGGCCGTCAGCCCCGGGCGCTTGCCCAGCAGGTTCTGGTAGAACCGGTCCATGAGCAGTGCCGTCGCCGCGTCGTCTACCTTCCACAGCGATAGGCACACCGAGCGGGAACCGGCCGTCAGGAACGCCTGGGCGAACCCGAGCAGCCCATCGCCGCCGCCCCGAGGACCCAGCCCCGATTCGCACGCCGACAGGGTGACCAGCTCGGCGTTCAACTTCCAGTCTGCGAGCACCTCGTTGGCCGTCAGCCGG
>JBGQLF010001534.1:0-2443 GCA_041499985.1 Gemmataceae bacterium | reverse complement strand
TGACCGACACGGTCTGGTTGCGGACGACTCATCGCTGACCTGTCCCACCCATCGAAAACCGCGATGAGTGGGGGAGCCAAGGTGTGTTTCGTGCCACGAGGAAGGGTGGGCCAGCCCCTCTTGAGGTAACACTGATGCCTCCCACCTTTGCGAACGGCAAGATCTGCTATATCGAGATGCCCGCCACCGACATTGCGCGCTCTGCCGACTTCTACAAACGGATCTTCGGCTGGAACATCCGGAAACGCGGTGATGGTAGCACCTCCTTTGACGACACCACCGGCGAAGTAAGCGGCACCTGGGTACTCGGGCGCTCGCCGGCTGCGAAGCCCGGCCTGCTGTTTTACGTCATGGTTAACAGCGTGGCCACGACCCTTGATGCCATTGTCGCCTCCGGAGGCGAGATCGTGCAGCCCATGGGCGCGGACGCGCCCGAGATCACTGCCAGATTCCGCGACCCGGCAGGAAACGTGATCGGTCTCTACCAGCAACCCGCCTGATCCCAGCGGTCGGCGTTGGCAGGCCACCCGCCGGCGAGTTCCCAGGTCTCGCAAAAGCGGCGAGACCTGGGGTACCCGGCACCCGGCTGCTCCACACTGTGGCCGGCATCAGGAATATCTTCGTCGCACCATTACCGAAACAGGGCCGAAAGCGCTCGGAAGAACTCGGCCGGCGTGGCGATTCGCAGCGACGTCCGCTGTGCGACCGTCTTCGTGAAGTGCTTTTTGTTGTGGGTCAGCAGCCAGTCGGGTTTGCTGGCCATGGCAGACAGAAGTCCAGGAACATCTGCTGCGTGCCGGATCAAGTGTCTGCTCGAACGGACCAGATCCTCATCCGGATAGGGAACCAGCTCAGGGTTGGTCAACTTGATGAGGCGGCGATAATCCTCGATCAACTGGTCGGCATCAAGCGACGGCAGGCGTTCTGCGTGCACAAGCAGGTTTTCTTCCACTTCGTCACGGACTACCTCCGCCAGCACCAGCCTGCAGACCTGCGCCGCGCACAGCGATAACGTCGCCTTGTCGAGCCCCCAGGGAGAGACAATTCCTGCGGTCAGGACATTGGAGTCCAGGAAAAGGCGGATTCGGCGTTTGCTGGTCACTTCCCGGGATGGCTGCGAGGACGGCGCCGAGAGGTGCTACCTAGAGGCGTCTTTTCATACTGACGGGCGTAAACCCGATTGCGGGCCTCGGGGAGCGTGGCGAGCAGGTCCTCCGACTTCAGACCAGCAGCCGTAAGGCTCGAACTCAACTTCTCGCAAAGCTGGTCAAAGCGCTGTTGCTCCGGCAGAAGGATGAGGCCGTCCCCCAGGCGCAATACGGCGAAAGGCGCACCAGTCCCCAACCCAAGATCCTCGCGGAACTGCTTGGGGACCGTTAGCTGGCCCTTTTCGCCGATCTTGGTCGTTGTCAGGTATTCGAGGGTGGTATCGTGGGTTGCCATAGCCGGTAGGAAAATCCTACCACACATTCCTCGGCGGCTAAAGCCGAATCTTCTATCGCACTAATCGGCACGACTGAAGTCGTGCCCTTCCCGAAAGCGTTCGATGCCTGTCTGCAAGAGGTGGTACGGCCCTGTCCATGCCACCTGATTTCAATCAATTACAGTGTCCTGAGGCCCAGTCACAACAGAGGTGTCCGGTCGTCCCCGCCATATTCCTCAGTAGATCCCGGGGAAGTGGAAATCAACAAGAGAGCGCAATGCGGGTCAGGCCGGTGGGTTGGAGCACCTATTTACTGAACCGAACTGGCGACAGCGGAGAAAGCGTTGTTTGCATTGGATCCGATCAGCCGTATCGTTCCCACCACCAGAACCAGGATAACCGCGAGCATGACCGCATACTCCGCAATGTCCTGACCCTGATCCTCAAGCCACATCCTGCGAATCAGTTCAGCCATACCACCCTCCCACGGCCCGGATTCTCTCTCGGCAAGGCCCCATGATGACGGGAGAAGCAGCGCTTGTCAATGTGTGGTTGTGGATTTCTAAGGGCTCCGAGAAGTCTTTGGCAAAGCGGGTTAGAATAGGCCACAATGGCCGCCGCACTTGAGTTTCAGGATGTTACCAAGGAGTATCGCAGCTTTCCGGGCCAGCGCCGTCTGCGCGCGTTGGAGAGCTTCACCCTGAGTGTGGAGACGGGAGAAATTTTCGGTTTTCTGGGACCGAACGGAGCGGGAAAAAGCACAGCGATTCATCTCGCCATGGGCTTCATGCGCCCCACCGGCGGGAAAGGCCGCATGTTGGGAGAACCTTTCGGTCATGCCCGCGTCCGCCGTCGCGTGGGCTTTTTGGCGGAGAATGTCGCTCTCTACCACCGTCGCGCGGAACGCCTGGTTCGTTTTTACGGAGCACTCAACGGCATGGGTGGCGCGCCGCTCGCAAGCCGGGCCCGGGAAGTTCTGAAAGCAGTAGGACTGCAAGAGCAGTCGAGCCGCAATGTGGG
>JBGQLF010001533.1:0-2444 GCA_041499985.1 Gemmataceae bacterium | reverse complement strand
CCGCCGCCGATCTCCTGGCGTACGCGCAGCTGGCCCGGCGTGAAGACCATGTAAATCTGCGAATCGAACAGCACGATAGTGACCAGCCAAATCACGAACAACACCGCGGAGATGAGCAAATAGCCGGCAAAGTTGATTTGGATGTGCAAGCTGCCCAGGGCGTTGAGGATCGGATCCCACCAACCCGCCAGGGCGAAGATAATCGAGCCCAGCACGATCACCACCAGAACGACGACCGACCACAATCCCCGAAGGGGAACGTTCGTAATGACAATGACCAGCAGCAGGATGACGGCGTAGAGCACCCCATAGCTTTTCGCGTCCGCCATGCGCAAGTAGGGTTTAATGGGCGTCCCGTTATCGTCGCGAGGCAGCTGTTTGCCTGGGGGCACGACGAGGACATCACGCCGGTCCAGCTTGCCGTCCACTTCCACGTTGGTGTTGGCCAGGGCAATCGTGTCTTTCGGTACAAAGGCGACGCGGTGGTGATCGGCCAAGGTCAACCCCGCCATCAGAAAACCGACGGCCCAGACCGGCCACCAGTAAAACAGGTTGGCATGGCTGACAATTTTGATTTCATTGAGGTCAGTAGCGACTGTCGGGGGAGTTTGCGTGGCCATCGGGTTGCTACCTGGGGTCCGGGGATGCAAAAGTCTCGCAGGCGACCCGGAGGGACGCCTACACCAGTTCATTCGCTTTAGCCGGGCGGATCTTAGTTCGAATCGAGCACAAGGCTAGTGCGAGGGCTTGCCCTTGTCAAGCGGCGGCAGCCGCAGAAGCGGCCGTGAGATCACCCCAAGGCCCATCTACGGTTCTGCGAACGGCATCATCCGGACCCCGACCCGAAAGGTCTGATGGCAGCGATTACAGACCTGCGCCAGCTCCGTGAGGCCCGCCCGGCTGCGGTCCAAATCGCGCTCCGCAATGACGCGCGCCAGGCGGGTAGCGACTGTACGCAATTCGGCCGCCTGTTCCTGCCAAACGCTTTCACCGGCGTTGCGCGGCGGACGTACCAGGAGCAGGTTGCCATTCTCCGCGATGAGCAAGGCTTGCCCACGGGCCAGGGTCCAGGCGTCCTCGTCCGCCGACTTTTGCCGCAAGTGACGCTCGAGGGCGCGGAAGTTGGGCAGGCTGATGCCTTGCATCAGCAAGCGGGTCTCGGCAACCGGCTCGAGGCGCGGCATGAACTTCGTCTTCACCTGTGGCTCCGCAGGCGCTGCCAGCGCCAGCAGAGCGACACCGCCCAGAAGAAACGCACGTGGTAAGGGTACTCCGAACATGCCCGGCTCCCCAGTCTCATTGTGGGGCAGACATTCCGGTCTGCCGCCGACCTGGCAGGCAAGCATGCCTGCCCAATTACGGCGCGGTGCCCGCGCTGCTATCCAACTGGATTTGCACCTGGTCTTCCACGACGCGGACCGGATAACAGCCAATCTTGATGCGTGGGTTGTCCGCCCAGGCGCCGTCAGCCAGGCGGAACCGCCAGGCATGCCAGGGACAGGTCACGATGCCGTTTTCCAGGTAACCGCCGCTGAGCGAAGCTCCCATGTGCGGGCAAACATCGTCGATGGCAAAGTAGTGTCCTGCGACACAAAACACTGCCACCAGCTTCTGGCCCACTTCGACCGTCCTGCCCTCCCCTTCGACCAGGTCGCTGACCCGGCACACAGGATGAAACTCAGCCATGCCTGTCCTTTCGTCCCAAAACTGCCTGGACCGCAATCGTCGCCGCTGTCATGATTCTAACGGGTTTCGCCCTTCTGTGCACGAGGACGCACCGTATGTTGGAAATTGAGATGAAGTTTCCAGTCGCCGACCTGATTGCTCTCCGACTCCGCCTGGAGCAAAGGCAAGCCACCCTGGCCAAGGAGCGGCGCGATACGGACCTGTACTTCAATGCTCCGGATCGGGACTTCGCACGGACGGATGAAGCCCTGCGCCTGCGCCGCATTGGCACGGCGAACTATGTCACCTATAAAGGCCCCAAGCGCGATCAGTCGACCAAGACCCGTACCGAAATTGAGGTGGGTCTGGCCCCGGGCGAGGAGGCGGCGCAGGACTTCTGTCAGGTCCTGGTTCACCTGGGATACCGCCGCGTGGCCGAAGTGCGGAAGAAACGTTGCATCTATCACCTCCCTTGCGAAGGCTACGAACTGGAGATCTGCCTCGACGAGGTCGAAGGTTTGGGGCATTTCGTGGAATTGGAGATCCTCGCTTCCGAGGAATGCCTGGAGGGGGCTCGGGCCGTATTGCAGCGCGTGGCGGCGGAGCTGGGCCTGACCGCGTCGGAGCGGCGTTCGTATCTAGAGTTGTTGCTCCAGAAGACAGAGGACTGAGGACCGAAGGTGACACCGCTCGTGACCACCACCGTCTCCGCGACGCGCCGAGCCGTGGCCGAGGCCCGGGCGGGCGGCCGCTCCATCGGTTTGGTGCCGACGATGGGG
>JBGQLF010001532.1:0-2445 GCA_041499985.1 Gemmataceae bacterium | reverse complement strand
CAAAAATATACTCTTCGCCGTCGAAGAACACCAAGTCGATGCCGACAGTCGTCTTCAGGTCCTTCAGATGGTGCGCCAGCTCCATGAGCAGAGCCACGCCCGAGCCGCCGTCGTTGGCACTGAGGAACGGTTCGTGCCACTTGCGGCGATCTGGCTCCTGGTCCGCGATGGGGCGGGTGTCATAGTGCGAGCACAGAATGACGCGCCGTTGCCGGTCGGGGTACCAGCCCACGATCAGGTTGGCCATCTCCACGGGCTGGGGCCGACTCCGCTGTCGGGCGGTGAACGCCTGCACTTCCACCTTGCCGCCGTGGCTCTCGAAGTGTTTCTTGAGCAGTTGCTGTTGTTGCTTCATGCCCTCGCTGCCGCTGATGCGCGGCCCGAGCTTGCAAATGTCCTGGAGGTAGCTCAAGGCCCGTGCGGCATCGAAAGCGATCGGGACGGCCGGGTCTGCGGCACGATCGGAGGCGAAGGTGTCACCTGCCGGCGAAGGAGCGCCCAGGGGTTCGGCGCTTTCGGAACGAGGCCGGAACACAAAGAAGCCCCCCAGAACGAGCAGCACGGCCGACACAAAAACGACGCCGAGAATGACGCGTGCCATGACAGAGCCCTCCAGGGGAGACCACAGAAAAGCTCCCCGCAGGGATTGTAGCGGGAAGCAAGAACGGGAGCGAGAGGGGATTTCGGCAAGGCGAGCCGGGAGCACGCGCTGGAATGCTTTGCCACGCGGCCGCAGATCCTCTAACCTAAGTTGCGCAGTCGCCGGAAAAGCTGTGGACTTCGGTGAGTCCTGGTCTTTCCTGGTTGGTCGCAGTTACCCGCGCTGGAAAGGGATCCCTACCATGAAGCGAGATGCGTGCCTATTCGGATCGGGACAGTGGCTTGCTGTCTCTCTCGCAGCCATCGTGCTGGCATCCGCCGGCCCTGGCAGTCGGGCCGCCAACCCGGCCGCCGATCCGCGCCCGAGTATCCTGTTTGCCCTGGCGGACGACTGGGCCTGGCCGCATGCGGGGGTTTACGGGGACCAAGTTGTGAAGACGCCAACCTTTGACCGCGTGGCGGCCGAGGGGATGCTCTTCAGCCATGTCTTCTGCGTTTCCCCATCCTGCACGCCGTCGCGAGCGGCAGTCCTCACCGGCCAGACGATCCACCGGCTGGAGGAGAGCGGCAACTTGCACAGCCTGCTGCGCAAGAAGTTCAACTGTTACCCGGACCTGCTGGAAGCCGCGGGCTATCACATCGGCCTCACGGGCAAGGGCTGGGGCCCCGGGGTTCTCGAGGGCAGTGGACGAACGCGCAACCCGGCCGGGCCGGCCTTCAAGGACTTCGAAACCTTCTTCAAGAGCGTGCCGCCGGACAAGCCGTTCTGCTTCTGGTATGGCAGCCTCGATCCACACCGGCCCTACGCCGAGGGCAGCGGTGTTCGCTCGGGAATGAAGCGTGAGGACGTCTTCGTTCCACCGTACTTGCCCGATACGGCGGCGACCCGCGGCGACATCTGCGACTACTACTTCGCCGTCCAGCGCTACGACCGCAACGTCGGTGCCATCCTCCAGCTCCTGGAGAAGGCGGGCCGGCTCGACAACACGATCGTCATCATGACGGGCGATAACGGCTGGCCCTTCCCGCGAGCCAAGGCCAATCTCTACGATGCTGGCACCCGGCAGCCGTTGGCTATCCGCTGGCCGGCCAAGGTGAAGCCGGATCGCAAAACCGACGCCTTCATCAGCTTCCAGGACTTCGCCCCCACGCTGCTCGAGGCGGCGGGTCTGAAACCGACTCCCGCGATGACCGGGCGCAGCTTCCTGGATCTCTTGACGGGCGCCGCGACCGCCGCGCGCGATCGGGTGTTCCTGGAGCGGGAACGGCATGCGAACGTCCGCCAGGGCGATTTGAGCTATCCGTGTCGTGCCATCCGTACGAAAGAGTTCCTGTACATCCACAATTTCCGTCCCGAGCGCTGGCCGGCCGGTGATCCGCTGATGTGGAAAGCGGTGGGCCCGTTTGGCGACATCGACGGCGGGCCGACCAAGGACGTCCTCCTCCAGGGGAAGGACGATCCCAAGATCGGCAAGTTGTTCCAGCTGGCTTGCGGTAAGCGGCCCGCGGAGGAACTGTACGACCTGCGCACAGACCCGTACCAGCTGACCAACGTCGCCGATCGGCCGGAATACGCAGCCGCGAAGAACCAGCTGCGTGCCGAGCTGGAACGCTGGATGCGCGACACCGGCGATCCGCGCGCTACCGGGGACGACGACCGCTGGGACCGCTATCCTTATTTCGGACGGGAACCGAAAGCGAAACCCGAACCGAAGGGCAAGTCACAGTGAGTTTTGGCGCTGCGTCAGGGTGGCACGCCCTGAGTCTTCGAAGGGCGTGGTTACGCAGCCCCACGCCCTTCGAAGACTCAGGGCGTGCCACCCAGCCGGACGATGTGCTTGCCTT
>JBGQLF010001531.1:0-2458 GCA_041499985.1 Gemmataceae bacterium | reverse complement strand
CACAAGGAGAGCAGCCTCGACCCGTACCAGAGCCAGATCGCTGTCCCGAGCAAGGTGCCGATCGTCTCCGCGATCAGGTCATTTTGCGAGACTGTTCGGGGCGGGAAGAAAAGCTGTGCGAACTCGACACCAAACGCCAGAGCGACACAGGAAAAGATTGCGATACAAACTGCGATAAACTTCCCAGCCCGCGAGCGCGCACTCGATGTGAGGCGCCCTGTCACAAGGAAAGCCAGAGGCACATACAGCAGAATGTTTGCGACCCAGTCGGCTCGCGAACCGATCCCCAGCTGCAAGTAAGGGATCGATTGAAACGCGTGCCACGCCTGAGACAGCGGATACGAGTGAAAATCGAGCGGGACCAGGCTCCCGTAAACAACGAAGGCTGCATACACTGCCGCGGCCGTCCCAAGACGCACCGGGCGCCACGGTTCGGGATGCGCAGGTTTCCTGGTCAAAGCGTTCGTCCCCGCCCGACTGCACTCATGTTTCATTCGCTCTGGAGAACGCCTTGTGGAGAAGATGGCGCGCTAGCAGGAGTGGCGGCATCCTGAGCCAATGGGCGCGAACATACAGCAGGCCAAGAGCCGGGCCCGTCAGCCAATCATCGCACATCGCGTGACGCGGGCGTAGGCCACGCACGAGCAGGCTATCCATCAGCCGTAAGACTCCTCGCGGCGGACGGCCAATGTCTGCGTCCGTTAGCGTCTGCGCGGGCACCGGTGTCCCGAGGATTCCGCTGGTGTAACGCAATGCATAGAAGAGGGGCCGCGATAGTTCCAAAGAGGTGGCCCTGCGCACCAAGTCACTCCAGAAGCTGGGTGTGGCCGCAAAATGGCGCAGCAGCAGATCCAAATCGACCAGATCTCGCAGCGCATTGTCGAACTCCCCATCATGAAATAGGTGAACGGTACTGTGCAGCACCATGTCAGCAGGCGCCAAGACCATCAGGTTCTGGTCTCCGAGCTTGCGGGCCGCCTCGCGCAGCATTGTGGGGTCAGGACGTAGACGCGCGGTTTCCGGCAAGATCGCATGATGCACGTCCAGCACGGAGAGCCGGGTCACGTGCCGCATAGGTGGCAACTCATGCATCCAGATCCGATAGTAGCGTTGGTCATACGGGCTGTGATGCCTGGCGCCCCATCCATGCAGCATGAGCGCCGCCTCGACCGCCGGCAGCTGATCCTTGGGGACGAGGATGTCGATATCGGAAAACAATCGCCCTGCGGCAGATGGCAGCCGAGCCATCACATAGGCCGCACCTTTCAACAGGATGATCGGTACACCGACATCGGACAAAGCCTGCTGGATGCACCTGACTTCCCACCGCACAGCGTTCGCATGGCGCTCAGCGACCGTTCGCGCCGATTCCAGATGATGCCGCGCGGGGGCCGGCACTCCCGAAATCAGGCCACGCTCGTCCAGCAGTACGCAGATGCGGCCCAGCAGGTTCGCGCTGCGGGCTTGGCGAATCAGCCGGTCCCAGCAACCCAAGTCGAGAGACACAAGCACCTCCGGCCGGCGCAGCGCGTCGACCAAGAGGTTTTGCACGCTCATCAATGCCCGGAGGGAGGAAGGGCTGCGAGCAACGCGATCGCCTCCTCCAATTGACCGTAGCTGAATTCGAAGCAATCAGTGGAGTCCATGAACTGGGCCAGCGCTTTAAACCCCTTTGCACCAAGCAGGCTGTAGTTGAACGTGTTCTCTGCTACCCGCATGAACGCGCGCGCCCTTGGAATCGGAAGCAGCTGTGGCGATTCGCCCCGCTTGTATTGAGGAAAGATTACCCAGGCCGGCTGGGCCGCTTCGCCCGCACGCGCGACGCTGTCCGCCGGCGGCTTGAGATGGGCAACCTCTCCCTTCGTGGTGTCGCGCACCAACGGCCCAATGACTGCCCTGGGAGCGAAGTGACGGATGATGTCGATGGACTCGTTCTTCAGGCTCACAGGCCGCGGAAACGGATCAACCTGTCCATCCCGGAGACGTACCAGGGTCAATTCGTCGGAAAGAAGCCGCCAGCCCCGGCTGACGAGACCTGCGCACAGCGTGCTCTTTCCGGAGCCCGGAGGCGCCGGGAAGATCATCGCCCGCCCTTGCCTCTCAACCACCGCGGCGTGGACGATCAGGTATTGATGGCAATGGTTGGAGACGCAGTAGTTCAGCCCCCATTCGAACATTGCAGGGGCCTGGTCGAACGGCAAGGGTTTGAACGGGGAACGGCCGTCGAGGAAGAAAAACACTTGGGGGTGGATCCAGCGCCGAAGATTCGCGGGCGGTGCGACGCGGACATGGAAATCCGCATACCCTCCGTCGTCGACCAGGGGGTAGTCGGCGTAGAGCAGCGTCAGCCCATCCGCTAAGCTGCGGATCGGTGACTGGAGGTGCGTGACAAAGGAAGCGGTCCGAAGGAAGAGACCCGGACCGGACAGGCGCCTGCGTAACTCCCTCGGGGAAAGAT
>JBGQLF010001530.1:0-2463 GCA_041499985.1 Gemmataceae bacterium | reverse complement strand
GAGGGCGTAACAATGCAGGGAGAGGGTGGTTAGTGTTTGCCCAACACTGACCGTGACCGGCGCGATGGCAAAGCGCGCTCCGTACAACAGATCCAAGGAGGAGTCCGGTACCGTCCACCGGACCGGCGTGCCCATCCACAAGACGGTGACGCAGCCTAGAAACAACCACAGAGCGATGCCAGACCGCGGCAGCGCGCGACACAGCAGACACAGAGGCAAGAGAAGCAGCAAGAAATAATGATCCCATGTGATAGGACAGACCAGCAGCATCGCGATGATCCCAATCCCAAACGCATGATCATGGCCTTCTCGGTTCTTCGATCGGCCGCTAAGCCAGCAGCACACCAAGATAATGGCGGCGCAGGAGACAGCGCTCAGAATCTGGGCCAAGAGAGGGCTAGTAAAAAGGGCCTCGGCCTTCCCGCCAGTACAGGTGGTTTCCGGGTCGAACAGCTTGCGCCAGAGTCCCGGTAAGGACGCATTGATCCATTCACTCCGCGTGGTCCCGACGACGGGGACGACCGAAGAGATGTACTCTTGATAGGTGGATACTCCCAGCAGCATCACACTGATCCCCGCGATCGCGGCCAGGGAAACCAAACCTGCCAGAACGGTCTTCCAGCGCCTGCTCAGGACCAAACCCAGGAACAAGAATGCGGGAAACAGCTTGATCGATGCCGCGACGGCAAGGAGAAACCCGGCCACATAGGGCCTTCCCGAGCGCTCGGCAGCCCAGGTGCCGACGATCAAGAGAAGGAGGAGCAAGTTCAATTGACCCCAATACAGTTGCTGCTGGAAGGGATTCGAATGAAGCAAAAGGACGAGCGCCGGGAGCAGCGACCAGCAGGACAGTCGGGCCCCAAGCTGCCGGAACGCCAGCCAGCAACTCAGGCCAAGTGCAGCGAGCGAGAAGAGGCTCCAGATGAGAAACGCGTTGTGGTAGTCCAGCAGAGCTAGGGGAGCCAGCAATAGGACCGAGGCGGGCGGATGGGCATTGACGTTCCATTTGAACAAGACATCGTACTCATGGTATTCGCCCTGCTGGAGATACCGTCGTGCAGACTCGTCGAGGGGCGCGTAGACGGGTAATCCCTCCAAGAGATTGCGGGCCGAAGACCACTCCTGGAAGAAATCACGCACGACATGGTCCGGCAGGAGCACACTGTCCACAAGCCTGGGTGCCCGCAGCAGGACTAGCAGAGTTGCCAACCCCACCCACAGCCACCGACGCCAGACGGGCCAGGGACCGAATAAATCCCCATCGGATAGCGGGCGCTCCGTTCCCGTGTTCGAGGTCGCCAGCTGCCTTTCGACGTCAGCGCATGTGGTTGCGCGCTGCGATGGCCTTGCTGGCCCAGGAGGCACAGCACAAGCCGTCTCGGTAGGGAACCTCTTCCACATGTGAATGGGGTCCTCATCGCTCCGGTCCGTGAGGTACCGGGTGTGGGGCGGGACCGAAGAGCATGAAGTAATAAAGGTTACAAATGGGTTGGAGGCAAATCAGGGAGATACTTTTCTCTTGCCCTTTCTGACCTGAAAGAACACGGCCCACTCATTGCCTCGCCGGTTGTTGCTGCGTCAGGCAGTGCAGCGTGCCCAGGCCCCAGACCAGATCGACCGCATGAATGCCGACCACTAGCCGACCCGGAAAGAGATCCACGAGGATACCCAGGGCGCGCCGATCGTGTGGATCATTGAAGGTCGGCACCAGAATGCGGTCGTTGGCGATGTAGAAGTTGGCATAACTGGCCGGCAGGCGCTGCCCATCGAACCAAACGGGTGCCGGCATGGGCAACGGCACTACCTCCAGGCGGCAGCCTTGTTCATCAGTAAAGCCACGCAGCCGGCGCAGATTGTCCTGAAGCGGTTCGTAGTTGATGTCCTCGGTGGAGTCTTCGACCGCGGTGACGACAGTGCGTGGGCCGACAAACCGGGCCAGGTCATCGACGTGGCCGTGCGTGTCGTCGCCGACGATACCGCGGCCAAGCCAGAGCACTTTGCGAATCCCCAGGTATTCGGCCAGGATCGCTTCCAGGTCCTCTCGTGTCAGCCCCGGGTTCCTTGCTTGCACCCGATCCAGCAAGCATTCCTCGGTCGTCAACAGCAGGCCCGCGCCGTTGACCTCGATACTGCCACCTTCCAAGACCACGCGCCGGCGGCCGACTTTTGGTTCCCAGCCAGGCAGTCCGAGGGCGGCGCGGATTTGCCCCGCCACGCTATCATCGTGCTGCCAGTCCGGATACTTGGCCCAGGCGTTGAACCGCCAATCGGTTAGCGCGAGCGCGCCCTCGGCCGAGCGCAGGAAGAGCGGTCCATAGTCGCGTATCCAGACCCGGTCCGTGGGAAATTGAAAGAACTCGATCTGGTCCACGTCGATGGCACACTGGGCTAGTCTCCGCCGGGCTCTCCGTTCGGTGCGGGCGTCGTTGACCAGAATGCGGACGCGTTCGGAGCGGTGCAGGT
>JBGQLF010001529.1:0-2467 GCA_041499985.1 Gemmataceae bacterium | reverse complement strand
CCGTGGACCAGCTCCATCACGAAATAGGGCCGGCCGCTTTCGGTGGCGCCCGCGTCGAGGACCTTGGCGATGTTCTGGTGGTCCATGAGGGCCAGGGTCTGGCGTTCGGCCTCGAAGCGAGCGATGACCTGCTTGCTGTCCAGGCCCGGCTTGATGACCTTGAGGGCGACCCTGCGGCGGAGCGGCTGCTGCTGCTCGGCCATGAAGACGATGCCCATGCCGCCTTCGCCGATCGGTTGCAACAGCTTGTACGGGCCAATCACCGTGCCGGGCCGCTCCGTCAGCGGATCATCCACGGTGGCGCCCAGGCCGGGAGGGCGGACGTCTCCGTGGATACTGCCGAGCCGGTCGTGCGCCGCGAGGAGGTCCTCGACCTCCTCGCGCAACCGTTGATTACCTGCACAGGCCTGGTCAAGGTAGGCGGCACGTTCGGCAGGCGAAGCCTGTTCGATCGCCACCTCAAAGATCGATTTTTCAGATAACGAGCGGTTGGGCATGACCCATATCCCCCCTGTGGCATTGCTTTCGTGTCCTATATGACAATGCGGAATCCGGCCGCCAAACCTGCCACGGTTTTCAGGTTTCGGAACGGGTTTTATTCCCGCGGGTTGCGTGGGCCCGACCGGTCGAGTTCGCGTCGTAGCCAGGCACGGGCATAGGCCCAGTGGCGATAGGCGGTGCGGTGGGATATGTTCAGGTGTGCAGCGGCCTCTTCCAGCGTAAGGCCAGCAAAAAAACGAAGCTCGACCAGCCGAGCAATCACAGGTTCCCGGGTTGCAAGTTTGGACAGCGCTTCATCGACGAAGAAGAGATCCTCTCCAGTCGAGTCGATGGCCAGCTCCGCTTCCAGGAGATCGTGTCGTTGCCAGCCACCGCCGTGCTTGTCGGCTTGCTTGCGGCGGACGTTGTCAACGAGAATACGGCGCATGGCCTCCGCGGCGGCGGCGAAGAAATGGCCGCGGCTGTCCCAGTGCAGCAGCTTGTCCGTGTCTACGAGTCGAATGTAGGCCTCGTGAACTAGGGCCGTGGCCTGGAGCGTCTGGCCGGGCTTCTCCTGGGCGAGTTTCTGGGCCGCCAGCTTGCGCAGCTCCTCGTAGACGAGAGGCAGGAGCTGTTCGGCGGCGTGGGGATCCCCTTGCTCCAGAGCAGACAGGATGCGGGTAACCTCACTCATCGGTGGCACCGAAAGGCTCGCCGGTCCCAGCCAACCATAGTCTCCCGACATCCTCACGGATGTGGGTTGCGGAATCTCTTACGTCCTTGCACGTCGACCCTGTTGAGCCGCCAGGTCGGTTCCAGAACCATGTGGACAGCCGATTAGTATAGCAACGGGCTGGGCAGCAAGTCTGGATTTCTTCGGCCCGCCGCTCGTCCTCGAGCTGTTGGCAGGCCTGCTCTCCGGTGACGCCGCCGGGATGTCCTAAGACTTCCTGGAGTGCCGATGACTGCACCTTTGGCATGAGCGCGGGAAGGGGAAGGGTGGACGTGGACAACCTGACCCTCGGTCAGGAGAAACCCGGAACCGCCACGAACCAGATGCGCACGCTGGAGGTGGGCAACGTCCGACAAAGGAACTTATGTTTAATAGAATGACGGCCTGTTAGGGGCTATGGCAACGATTGATCATTTCTTGGGCGATCTGCTCAGGTAACGCACGAAGGTCTTTACAGAGAGTGCTTTTCGTCAAGAGTGGCACGTGCGGTGAGTGAGAAGCAGCAGAAGTTGCAAGCAAGAGAACCATTGGTCGACGCCTGTAATGTAGAAAATTCTTCACTCCGGCGTTGCCAATCGCCCCAAAATTCACGAAGCGTGGCCAGAAGAGTTTACTACCAGACCGTGAACCAGCGCCTCGCGGAGACGATGCCCACGAACAAACTGGCGGCGGCGGGGACTGGGCCGCTCCCGCCGCCAGCATGCGCATCGGTTCGCCGCGTCGGTCCCCTTGTGGTCAAGGCTTCTCCGGCAGCGGTGTGGCGTCCCAGATCGTCACCGTGCGGCCCCCCAATGCGTTGGCCAGGCGTTTGCCGTCCGGGCTGAAGGCCACGCCGCCGCGCTGTCCGGTGTGCATTTTGAAAGCGAGCAGCTCCAGGCCGGTCTGGGCATCCCACACTCTCACGGTTTGGTCGAAAGAATTGCTGGCCAAGCGTTTGCCGTCCGGACTGAAGGCCACGCTCCAGATAGCTTTGGTATGCCCCTTGAACGTGAGGAGTTCCTGGCCGGTCTGCGCATCCCACACCTTCAGCTCACTTACCCAGTTGCCTTGCTCAAGTCCGCCGCTACTACTGGCCAGACGTTTGCCGTCTGGGCTGAAGGCCACGCTTCCCTGGCTACCGCTGCGCCCCTTGAGCCTGAGGAGTTCCTGGCCGGTCTGGGCATCCCACAGCGTCACCTCCCCTGCGCGAACGCTGGCCAGGCGTTTGCCGTCCGGGCTAAAGACCGGGCTCCCGCCAGCGCCCTTGAGAACCTG
>JBGQLF010001528.1:0-2468 GCA_041499985.1 Gemmataceae bacterium | reverse complement strand
GCTGAAGTAGAGTTTGCCGTCGGGACCGATGAGAACGCCGTGAACCCCGTGATCGTGATCGATGCCGCGGAAGCCACTAAGCAGCTTGGTCGGCGGGCCGTCGGCTTGGCTATCGCCGTCCTTGTCCTCAAAGAGGAGGATATCGGGCGACTGGCAGACATAGACTTTGTACCCCGGCCCAACTGGGTCCTTGGCCACGGCGATACCGAGCGGTGCCAGCGTTTCCTTGGACTGGTAGAACGTCGTCACCTTATCGGCCCGGCCGGTGCCGTGCGTGTCTTCCAGGATGAGGATCCGATCGCCCTCGGGCCGGAGCGGGGGCCGATTACGGAGGAAGTGCCGATAATTGACCGATTCGCAGATCCAGACTCGACCCCGGTGGTCGATGTCCATGCAGGTTGGGTTGCTGAAGAGTGGCTCGGAGGCCCAAAGGGTGATTTCCAGGCCGTTGGAGACCGTAAAGGTGGACAGCGTTTTCTCCGGCGGCACCTGGGGGTGTGCGGCGGAGCCGACCGTGAGAAACAGGCCGAGGAGGAGCAGGTGCGGCCAGGGCTTCATGGGTGGAGCGTTCTCCGTGCGGACAAGCGCGAAACGAGGCAGGAAGTCACAACGAGAAATCAGTATAGCGGGCGTGAGCGGAGATGCTCCAGCATTTTCGTGGCCTGGTACAAACCCGGGCCTGGTTCAATCGTGGGTGGCACGCCCTGAGTCCGCGAAGGGCGTGTCTGCCGCAGCCCCACGCCCTTCGCGGACTCAGGGCGTGCCACCCGCCAAACGAGCCTTCTGGAACCATGCCCAAAACCGGTTGACCGCTACGGGGCGTGATTCGATTCGAGCGGCATGGTGTCCTCGGGATTGACGCGGCGAATGAGGCGCTCGGGCAGCACCAGGTGGAAGGCGCTGCCCCGGCCATACTCGCTGTAGACCTCCAGGGCCAACCCAAGTTCCTCGACCAGGCGGTCCACCACAGCCAATCCCAGGCCACTGCCCCCGGAATCATCGTCCTTGCCGGCCCGGCCACGCTCGAAGGGTTGAAAGATCGATTCCTGCTCTTCCTGAGAAATACCAGCGCCGGTATCGATCACACTCAGTACCAGCGCCCGCTCCCCGGGTTCTTCCCGCCAGGCCGCCGTGAAGGCCACCTGCCCGCTATGGGTATAGCGGACGGCGTTGACCAAAAGATTGGCCAGGAGCCGGCCCAGGCGTACCCGATCGGTGTACACTTCCCAACCCTGCACGGCCTCCAGGTCCGCGGACAACGCCAGGCCCTTACGGCGCGCTGCCTGGATCTGTTCGTTGGCCAAGGCGGACAAAAACGTACCCAGCGGAATCCAGGTGGGCTCAACGCCGCGCATCCGCCGCGCGGGATTCCGGCACCAGGCCAACAGGTCCTTGCCGACTTGCAGGGCCCGATCAATGGCCGCCCGCAGGCTATCCAGGAGGGCCTGTCGATCCGCCTCGGGAATCCCCGGCTGCTCGAGCATGGCCAGCGTCAAACCGAGCGCGTTGAGCGGCGTGGCCAGATCATGGGCCAGTCCGGCCACGGCCTGCCAGTCCGGTTCCGGTGGCGTGCACCAGACACTGGCCAGCACCCCCGTGACCTGCCCGGTGCGGTCCGTGAACGGAGCGGCGCTCCAGGACACCTGGCAAGGCGGCCTACTGAGGGATGTCCATACGAAGGTGGCTTCCACAGTCCGACGCTGGCGGCAGGCGATCACCAGCGGCAAATCGGACACCGCGACGGCCTTGCCGTCCAAGCGTTGCAATGGCTGACGAGCCAGCTCGGCAGGTGTGAAGGGTACGCCCTCGTCGTGCAGCTGCCGTGCCGCTGAATTCAGATAGTGCACACGGCGGTGGCGCACATCGAGGTAGATCTGTCCCACGGCAAGCGCGGTTCGGGATCCCTTCGCCGACGCGCGCGACCCCGTAGGTTTGGATGGTTGTGCCAGAGAGAGTTTAGTAAGCATCACGACTCCATTCCCGTGCGAAAACCCACGTTGGTTCCTTTCAGCGCTGCCAGAGCGTTCGCTGCCCTCGGCTGCGGCCGGAACGGAAGTGGAATACCAACACCTTTCGGCTGGCCCGCAGGAGGGACGAAAACAGTGGCCGTTTCGCGGCACAGAAACTAACTTCCATACCTACGATAGAACGACCGCCGGGTTCCTGCCGGCAAGCCGGCAGGAGCTCCGATAACAAAAGCCTTTCAATCCAAAATAATCGGTCCTGTGTGCATTGTCAAACAGTGAATCGCCGCGAGAGCACCCTCAGCTGCTTACACGGCACTGCTCCTGCGTGTCGGGTTTGCTGAAAAGGTCCCGTGTTTTGCCAGACCACCAACCGCATCTGTCAGGGTTCCGCTCCGCGCCCTTGCGTCGCCGGGATCGGGAGGCCATGAAACGGCCGGGTTCAAAAAGGCCCGTTTCCGGGTGGCACGCCCTGAGTCTTCGAAGGGCGTGGGGCTGCGGCAG
>JBGQLF010001527.1:0-2470 GCA_041499985.1 Gemmataceae bacterium | reverse complement strand
TTCGAAGACTCAGGGCGTGCTACCCAGAGCCAGGCCCTTTGGAACCAGGCCTCGGTTTTGACAGCAACATGCCGGAGTTCGGGCGGTGGTGATTGCCCTTGACGGTGGCGGAGGGGACCGTTAGAGTTGCCGATGAGACATCGAGGGAGCTGCACCTTGGGAGCCCGAGGCCTTTGGGGCCGCGGACGTTTTTTCTGTTGCACCCGAAAGTCGGCACCAGGTCCGGAAAACCCCGCCCGGGGGAAACAGGTTCGTCGAACGCCTGGACGCCGCGTGGGAACCAAGCATGGCCTGTACTTGTGTCGTCGGCCTCCAGTGGGGCGACGAGGCCAAAGGGAAAATAGTCGACCTCCTCACGGAACAGCACGACTTCGTCGTCCGCTATAACGGCGGGGCCAACGCTGGCCACACGGTCGTCACCGACGGGCAGACTTTCAAGCTCTCCTTGCTGCCTACGGGCGTGCTCCGGCCAAGACTCCATTCGGTCATCGCCAACGGTGTCGTCGTCTATCCGCCACGCTTCCTGGAAGAGATCGAGGGGCTGCGTGCCGCTGGCATTGCCGTCGGCGACAACCTGATCGTCAGTGATCACGCCCACGTCATTTTCCCGTACCACCTGGAAGAAGAACGCCTGAGTGAACAGGGTGGCGAGCAGGCCATCGGCACCACGGGGCGCGGCATCGGCCCCTGTTACCAGGACAAGGTCGGGCGGATCTGCGGTATCCGAATTGGCGATCTTCTTAATCCTAAATACTTGCTGGAACGCCTCAGCCTGATCGTCCCGCGCAAGAATCGGCTTCTGAGGGCCCTGGCGCCGGATGCCCGGACGTTCGACAGCGCCGCCTTGTGCGACGA
The DNA here is from genome assembly GCA_041499985.1 of Gemmataceae bacterium. GTDB lineage: Bacteria > Planctomycetota > Planctomycetia > Gemmatales > Gemmataceae > JBGQLF01. The sequence continues at coordinate 1,615 of JBGQLF010001527.1, read as the reverse complement.
ATACCTCGGCTTTGCCGCCCGGATGCGACCCTTCATCGCCGATACCACGCACCTGCTGCACCAAGCTTTACAGCAGGGCAAACGGCTCCTGTTCGAAGGAGCCCAGGGGAGCCTGCTGGATGTGGATCACGGTACCTACCCGTACGTGACCAGCTCCAACAGCTCGCCAGCGGGAATCTGGAGTGGTTCGGGCGTTCCCGCACGGCAGCTACACCGCGTGGTCGGCGTCATCAAGGCCTATACCACGCGTGTCGGCCGGGGACCCTTTCCGACCGAGCTGAACGATGGCCGAGACGGCATCGGCGAACGCATCCGCCGCACCGGACGCGAGTATGGCACGGTCACGGGTCGGCCGCGGCGCTGCGGTTGGTTCGATGCCGTGGCGGCGCGCTACACGGCCGCTCTGGCGTCAGCCGATGAACTGGCGGTCATGCTGCTCGATGTCCTCAGTGAGCTGGAAGAGATTGCCATTTGCACTGCCTACGAAATTGAGGGCGAACGCGTGGACCACTTCCCCAGCGATGCCGTCCTGCTTCAGCGCTGCCGTCCCGTGTACGAGACGCTGCCCGGCTGGGGAGTGGATCTGTCCCAGACGCGCCGCCTAGAGGATTTGCCGCCGGCGGCCCGCCGCTATGTCGAGCGGCTGAGCGAACTGTTGGCCTTGCCGGTCTCGATTATTTCGGTCGGACCGGACCGAGCACAGACCATCTTTTGTTAATTGCTGATTGGGATCGAATCGGCATTCTGAGATCTGCAATCCCTTATGCCTGCACTGTCTGCATTCAGCCCGGAGACCTTGGAGCGGCTGGCGGCCGCGGGGCTGGACCCCGCGCGCTTACCGCACCATGTCGCCATTATCATGGACGGCAACGGACGCTGGGCCAAGGAGCGCGGGCTGCCCCGGATCGAAGGGCATCGCCGCGGCGTACGCAGTGTCCGGGCCACGGTCGAGGAGTGTTGCCGTCTTGGCATCGGCCAGTTGACCCTGTACTGCTTGAGTGTCGAGAACTGGAAACGGCCTGCCGACGAGTTGAGTTTCTTGATGGCGCTGCTCCGCCGTTATCTCGTCGAGGAGCGCGTAGAGATCATGGAACAGAACATCCGCTTCACCAGCATCGGCCGGCGCCAGGAATTGCCGGCCGCGGTGCTGCGCGAGTTGGATGAAAACGTGCGCCTGAGCCGCGACAACACCGGCATGGTCCTTTGCCTGGCGATCAATTACGGGGGTCGCACCGAGTTGGTCGATGCCGTGCGCACCCTGGCCCAGCAAGTCCGCCAAGGTCAGCTCGATCCCGAAGCAATCGACGAAGCGACGGTCGCGGAGGCCCTGTACACGGCGGACATGCCCGACCCGGACTTGCTCATCCGCACCGCGGGCGAGATGCGGGTCAGCAACTTTCTGTTGTGGCAGATTTCCTACGCCGAATTATGGGTGACGGAGCAATGCTGGCCCGAATTCGACCGCGCCACCTTGCATCAGGCGCTGCGGGATTTCGCTCAAAGGGAGCGGCGCTTCGGCGGGCTCAAGAGCTGACCCTATGCTGCGAACGCGGCTGTGGATGGGGGCGATCCTGATTGGCTTGGCGGTCGGCGTGCTGGCGGGAGACCAGCGCCT
>JBGQLF010001526.1:0-2478 GCA_041499985.1 Gemmataceae bacterium | reverse complement strand
GCCTTCAGCAACGCGGCGAAGGCGGCTTCGCCACCCGATGCTTGCCAGCGCTGCCACCATTTGAGAAACCGGCGTCGCTCCTGCGGCAGCCGGCGTTGATGATAACGGAGCAAGCCCTCGATGCCGGACTTGAAGCGCTTCCACTCCTCGGGAAAGGCCTGACGCAGCTGGACCCGCAACCGTGCCAACCGTTCCGTAGCCATATGACTGTCGTTGGCCCGCCCCAGGATTTCCTGCATCTCCTCCACCGCGGGATAAAGCTTTTCACGGAACGGTGGCGCAAAGCAATCGGCAAATACCTCCATCGCATAGCGCAGACGCTTGCCAATGATACGCACGCGATGCAGGTTGCGGTAATCGTTCAGATCGGCAGTCACCGCCTGCTCGATGTCCTTGAGGAGGCCGTACAGCATCGGCCGAGCCAGGTCCAGCAAACACCGATTGGAGTGCGTCTCCGGCTCGTGCACGGCTGCCACCGTCTCGGTAAGGAACCGCTGAAAGTCCAAGCGTGGTTTCGGTCCGGCGGCCTCCAGATGCGCTTGAGCCGTGCTCCGCTGCGCCAGGGCGTAGCCGAGGAGAAAATCCACGCCCCCCTGCTCCGCCTCGGGCTTCTGTCCTTCGCGTTCGCGCAGCTCCGCCTGGAAGACATCCCAGTCCCGGGCCTCGCCTGCGGCCCGCCGCAGACGGCGTAGCTGTTTGCGCGCTTTCTTGTGCACCTTGGAAGGCAGGCACAGGGCGAAGATCTGGAGCGCGGCGCCGGCCCGCCGCGTGCCGACGCGCAGCTGGTGGATGTACTCGGGATCCTTGTCCGCTTGTGTCAGGGCATGCTGCAAGTAATCGCGCACCACTTCCAGGCGCAACGCCAGGACCCGCCGCGCCGCGTCCACCAGCGGTGTCTCCGCCGTCAGATCGCTGATCCATTTGCCTTCGGCCATACTGCCTCCCCACAAACGATGAACGATGAATGATGAATGATGAATGCAAGCATTTGGCAGCTATCGTTCATCATTCATCATTCATCATTCATCGTTTCCATAGAGTCCCGCAATACTCGCCGCCTGCTCGCGCTGCTCCAGCCAGACGGTCACCTCGCGCGTTTCGCGGAGCAGCTGTTCGACTAGGCGTCGTTCCACCCGCAGTGTCTCGGCCACATCGGCCGGGATGGCCGCGTACGCGCCTTCCAGCTCACTGTCCAGGCGTCGCTCGAGCTGTCGCTGGAATTCGCCACGAATGGAGGGCCAGCGCAAGGGTAACACGACCGTGACAAGAACGTGCAGGATGATCAAGACGATCAGCAGCACGACAAAGGGCAGCACGACATCAAACAACTGGACCTTATAGTTATCGATCATGAAATAGCCCCACAGCAGCCGGATCAGAGCCGCCACGAAGGCGAGCGGAGGTAGATACTCCGCGGTCCAAATGAGTCCGGCCTGCAACCAGCGCCGGACGCCGGTCGGCTTAGTCCATTGGCTTTCGACGTGATGCAACACCTCGATGAGTGTTTGCGCATGCCGTTGCCGCCAGTCCAGCTTGGCGGCCGCCTCGGTCCGCTCGGTCAGCAGCTCCAAAGGGAACCCTTGCTGATCGGCATCGACCAGGAGCCGATTCGCCAGGGCCCGGCCGCGGGCATCGAGGTGGCGGTCGGCCGCGACACTGCTGCACGCCCGTGTGAAGGTGGCCAGGTCCCAGGTGGTCGCGGGCTGCACTTCCTGAGTCGGGCGCGGCAGAAACGGCAACCGATCTCGTAGCGAGCTGCCGACATACTTGGCCCGAGTAAACAGGCGAAGATAGCCGGCCATCAGCCCCCGAAAGCGCCGCTGCCCCTCCAGCGCGAAGTGGTGCTCGATCTCACGTTGGTACGGCTCCAGCGTGTTCAGGAGGACTTCGGTGGTCGCGGTCGCCTCCTCGGCCAGGATCCGCTCCCAGGCTGCTCGGGTGCGGGCCGCCACTTCGGCTAGCTCCGGAGGACATGCCGCTTGCAGTGCCTGCTGCATCTGATGCAGCATTTGGCTGACCCCTCGGGCCTTGATCGCTTCGATCTCCAGGCGGTTCAGCCCCAGCTCCAGCCAGTGCACCAGATCGCGGAACTGTTCGCCCTCGGGCGCTTCGGGAGCGCCATTGCCGGCGTGATCCACCCAGAGCTGGGCACAGGTGCGGAAGAGTAGGGGAGATTGGAAGCCTTCGGCATGAAGATCGCGCAGCAAATCTTCGTCGGGTCGCACACCGCTGGCGTAGCCGTGCAGACAGCGATCCCACTTGTTGAGCACAAAGGCAAAAGCACGCCGTCGCCGCTGCTGGAGAAACAGCTCCCAACCGAGCTTGTCGTGGTATTTTTCCTGGGAGCCGACGTACAAGACGATGTCGGCCACCGGCAGCAGACGCTGGAGCTTCTCGCGGTTGGCCAGGTCATTGCTGTCCAGGTCCGGAGTATCGACAAGGACTTTTTGGTTCAGGGCGGGGCGATCGTGGGCCATC
>JBGQLF010001525.1:0-2478 GCA_041499985.1 Gemmataceae bacterium | reverse complement strand
GCTGGAAGGAGGGGCCGATGGCGCGATAGGGAAAGACACCTCCCTCTACCCCGTGGATAATCGCGTCGTGGCGTGGTTGCGGGGCGCCGATCAGAAGATTGACCGTGGCGAATGCCTCTCCCTCCTCCGTAAAAGCGATCTCCACCGGGTTGTCCATGCCGCCGGCGCACACGATCTCGACCTCGCTCCCATCCGGACGAGCGCGAAAGATCCCGGCCGCCTTTCCTTTCAGCACCGTGCCGTCCGGCCGTCGGATTTCAAAGCCGCGATGGCAGTTGGCCCAGTAGAGTCGGCCATCGGGCCCCAAGAACGGCCCGTGGATGTCGCAGGCGTTGCCGCCGAATTCGAACTTGGTGACGATTTCCTGGCGCCGGTCCGCCACGCCGTCGCCGTCGCTATCCTCCAGACGCCACAGACTGGGCGCGGAAGCCGTGTAGAGGGCGCCGTCATACCACAGGGCCCCCATGGGAAAGGTCATCTTGTCCGCGAACACGGTGCTCTTGTCGAAGCGCCCATCGCCATCGGTGTCTTCGAGCAGGCGGATGCAATGGGGAGGATCCTTGAGGAGAATGTCCGACGTGCCTTTGAGCAGATTGAAACCCGAAGAGTCGCAGACGAAGAGCCGGCCGCGCTCGTCGAAGCCGGCCATCATCGGCCGCTCGATCAGCGGCGGCTCGGCTACTCGTTCGACCACGAAACCCGGCGGCACTTGCATCGACGCGGACGGTTTCTCACGCGTCTCCTTCGGGGCGGGGTCTGTTCCCTGCGTCGGCGGCGCTTGCTGCGAGACCAGTGCGGCGCCGGGGCCGAGCATTCCCACGATCAACAACAAGACGGTTCCGCTGCGGATCTTGGTCATCGACATCCTTCTCCATCCTTGTGCCGCTGCGACTGGCAGGTGACGGTCATTTGGAGGTCACTTTGAACGTGAAAACGTTTTCACCTCCGGGCGTCACCTCGGCCGAGAGCTGCGTGCGCTCGTTGTAACGCTTCGGCAGGTAGTTCTCCGGCTCGCGCATGTGCCCGAATTTGCGAAAGGCAGCAATTTCCACGGTGCACTTCCCCGCCACCGACCCGAACTCGGCCTGGCCATCCTTGATCTGTGCTGTCCCGGGGGCCCGGCCATCCACCGGCACGAAGTCGATTTGTCCATCGGCAAGCGGTTTGCCGTCCAGCAGGACGGTGACGCGAACCGGATGACGTTGATCCTTTTCATCCACACCTCCTCCCCCGCAACCAATCAACAGCGAGGCGAACAAGAGGCAGATCACGACGAACCCTAGCTTGCGCATCGGTTGGACACCCCACCCGCCAGGAAGTAAGCGAAGGCAGGCCGTGCGCCCACGGCCTGCCTTGGACAGAGTTCTTGGGTTGCGAATGCATTACCAGTCGGCGCCCAGCACCTCGCCGCCACGGGGCGTGAGGGCGGCCCACCACGTGGCTGGGGAAATACCGGCGCTGACAAAGCGGACCGAGCCATCCCCCATGGCAACGATAATGCCCGCCGCACGGGGGGCATGGGCCAAGTAGCCGTTGCAGGTGGCGTTCGGACCACTGTTCGTGGGATTCACCTGAAACTTGCCGGCGGTCGGCCCGTTCGCCCCGGTGACTGACGCATGGTAGGCGAAGATCGGCATGCGCTTGACGGACGACGACGACTGGGTGGCGTAGGGCCAACCGTTCCAGCCGTCTCCGGTTGCCGTATTGCAGATCGCGTATTTTTCGCTGAAGAAGATGGTGTTCGACAACCCATCCGTGCAGGCCCCGGCCGTCAACGGGTCATTCCTTGTGATCGCACCCGGGGTCCCACCCTTGGGCACGGGCCCACCGCCAGATTGACCATTCCTGACAAAGGCGCCCAGGGCGGTGGCGTTGGCCGCATAGCTGCCGACCGCGTAAACCGAAGAGGAAGTCGGGTTCTGCCAGACGCCGCTCGACGGGAAGGTCCAGTCGCCGGGGCTGCTGATGATCTTCGGTCCCGGCGTGTCGTAGGTCAGGCCGTAGAAGTCGTCGAGCACCAGGTCCCCATTGCCATCGTGGGATTGATGTTGCTGAACGACATACCAGCGCGCCAGTTCTTCGACGTACGGCGTGATCAGACAGAAGGAGGAACCGTCCCGGAACTTGTCCCCAGGGACCTCCTGGTAGGAGGTGTAAACGAACGAGGGCGGAAACACGCCATTGGAATCATGGAAGTTGTGCGCGGCCAATCCGAATTGCTTGCTCTGGTACCGCATGGGCGATTTCTACGAGCTGTTCTTCGACGACGCGGTGACGGCCTCGTCCGCGCTCTCGATTGTGCTCACGACGCGCGGCAAGCACCTGGGCGAGGACATTCCCATGTGCGGAGTGCCGGTGCACCGCGCGGACGAGTACCTGCAACGCCTGATCCGCCTCGGCCATCGCGTCGCGGTTGCCGAGCAGCTCGAAGACCCAGCCGAAGCGCGCAAGCGCGGCTCGAAGGCGGTGGTGCGGCGC
>JBGQLF010001524.1:0-2482 GCA_041499985.1 Gemmataceae bacterium | reverse complement strand
CGAGCGCATCACGCTGACGAGCATGAATTACGCGGGACTCGACCTGGAGTTTGAGATCGTCGGCATCTTGCCAGACGGCCGTTACAACGAGCTGTCCATCTGCAATCGGGACTATCTCAACGATGCCCTGAATGCCTACCCCAAGACCCACGGCGGTCGCAAGCATCCGCGGGCCGACAAGAGCCTGGACATCGTCTGGCTGCAAGTGCCCAATCAGGAGGCCTTCAGCCACGTCGCCGAGCAGATCGAGTCGTCCAGCCTGTTTCGGGACCCGGCGGTGAAGTGCCAGACCCTGTCCGCGGAATTGGCCGCGGTCCTGGATGCGTATCGGAGTCTGATCTGGGGAATCCGCTGGCTGCTGTCGCCGACCATCCTGGCCACCATGGCCTTGATCCTGGCCAGTGCCATCAGCATCAGCGTGCGTGAGCGCCGCGTGGAGCTGGCCGTGCTCAAAGTCTTGGGCTTTCGCCCGCGCCAAATCCTGACGCTCGTGCTCGGCGAGGCGCTGTTCATCGGCGCAGTCAGCGGCGGCCTCAGTGTCGCCCTCACGTATTGGGCCATCAACGACCTTTTGGACGACTACAATCCAAGCCGGATGTCGATTCCCCTCGAGGCGCTGTGGTGGGGGCCGGCCGTCGGCGCCTTCACTGCCCTCGCCGGGAGTTTGGTGCCGGCCTGGTCCGCCTGTTCCGTCCGCGTGTCGGATGTGTTCGCCAGGACGACCTGATCCGCGTTCGTTCCTCCTGGGGTTGCTTATGCTGGATTCCCTGCCGATCTCGCCGACTGTGCTCGTGGGGCTGCTCGCCGGCGTGCTGGCCCTGATGACACTCTTCGCCGTGGGCAAAGTCCCCGTAGCGTACAACCTGCGCAACTTGCAGGTGCGCTGGCGGATCACGGTGCTGACTGCCCTTGCCTTCACGCTAGTCGTGGCCCTGCTGATCGCCATGCTCGCCTTTGTCAACGGCATGAACCAGCTGACGGAGCGGGCGGGCCAGCCCGGCAATGTCCTGGTGCTGTCGAGCGGTGTGACGGATGAAGTCATGAGTCATCTCACGATGATGGATGCCGACGATGTCGAAACGCAGCCCGGCATCCTGCGCGACGACAACAACCGGCCTCTGTGTAGCCGGGAGGTGTATGTTGTGGTTGCCCAGCCTTTGCCGGGTGGGACGAGCGAACGTCCCCGAAGACGCTTTGTGCAAGTACGCGGTGTCGAGGATCCGCTCCTGGCGGCCCGGGTGCGCGATGTGGAACTGTTCCCGGGCAGCACCTGGTTTTCCTCGGCTGGGGTGCGCGAGGTCCCCGGTACGGCTGCGGGAAGCTCCGGCCTGCTTGCGGTCGAAGTCGTTCTCGGAGAGGGGGTCGCCGGCGAATGGGGGCTGCACCTAGGCGATCTCTTCGACCTGGGTCAGCGCCAGGCCGTGGTGGTGGGGATCATGAAATCGGCCGGCACAACCTTCGGTTCCGAGGTCTGGGCCGCGCGCGCCAAGGTTGGCGACACGTTCGGCAAAGCCAATGCGTACACGACGCTGGTGCTGCGTACGGCGGATGCCGCCAGCGCCCGGCACGTGGCGGACGAGTTGACGCTCCACTTTGAGAAGGCCGCTCTACAAGCGATGCCGGAGAAGGAGTACTACCAGAAGCTGTCCTCGACGACGGATGCGTTGCAGGGGGCCATCTATGTGATTGCGCTGGTCATCGCCGTGGGGAGCGTCTTTGGCGTGATGAACACCATGTTCGCGGCCATCAGTCAACGCACCCAGGACATCGGCGTGTTACGGCTGCTCGGCTTTGGCCGAACACAAATCGTGATCTCTTTTCTCCTCGAAGCACTCCTCATCGCACTGCTCGGGGGCGTGCTGGGCTGTGGCCTGGGCTACCTCGCCAATGGCTGGACGGCGATAACGCTCGTCAACCGTACCAAGGGCATGGTCCTGACGTTGGTCGTGGATGCGGATACGCTGGCGATCGGCCTGCTCTTCACGCTCTGCATGGGCGTCCTCGGCGGGCTGCTACCGTCGCTCTCGGCGGTGCGCGTCAAGCCACTGGAGGCGTTGCGGTAGTGCAATCGGCAGAAGTGCCCTCCTATCGAAAAATGGAAAAAACCTTACCAATCCAAGGAATTCATGTCCACTTTTTCGCGCAGATTTCAATCTCACCTATAGGCGCAGCCTGTGCGCCGCCACAGCGCCGGCACTCTGTGCGGGGATCGTTGCCGCTGGGGCAGTGGTTTTTCGCCCTCGCCCCAGTCTGACGCCTTCGCCTGGCTTTCATGTACTCCCAAGTCCTGGCGGTCCGGCTGAGCCGTGTTCTTACCGAGCGCGGCCCGTCCGCGGTGCCGCAAGAGTGCAGCGCCCAGGGACGTTTCGGCTGTGGCGTCGTAACTCGTCTGGCAGTTGCTCTTTAGACAAGGGCAAAGCCAGTGCCGGTGGGCATGGTTCAGATCGGCTGTGTTCTGGGTACCAGCATTGTGGCGGCAAGT
>JBGQLF010001523.1:0-2488 GCA_041499985.1 Gemmataceae bacterium | reverse complement strand
GCGCCGACAACATGCACGCCTTGTGCAGAGCCACCCAACGGCCGCGAATCGCCACGTAGCCGAAAACGAGCAGCACCGCGCAGGTGCCATTGAGGCATGCATTGACGGTGGGCAGAGCGTCCAAGGTGAGAGTCAAGTAGGCATCATGGAAGTAGATAGCAACCGAAGAATACATGCCACCGGGTCCACTCATGGTTTCGCTCGCAGCAACTCCGCGATCTTCTGCTTGAGGCGCGCCGAGTCCTCAATGGGTTTGCCCTCGTCGCCGACCATCCGGCCATCGAAGTAGCCCCGGAGATGACCGTTGCGATCCACGAGGGCTAGCTTGGTGCTGTGGAGCACTTCGTTGCCCGACGTCCGAGCCGTGCCTTCGTTCTGCTCCACGCCCAGATGAAAACTATCGTGGATGAGCCGGTACAGGTCGTCTTGCTTGCCAGTCAAGAACAGCCACCGCTCTGGGTCTGCCCCGTAGCGGGCCGCGTACTCTTGCAAGACCTTGGGTGTGTCGAATTCCGGATCCACCGTGAAGCTGACCAGGACAACGTCCTCTTGTCCCGCGAGATCCTGCTGCAAACGAGCCAGGTTGCCGCTCACTTGGGCACAGGGGCCGGCACAGCGCGTAAAGGTAAACGCAGCCACCCAGACCTTGCCGAGCAGGTCGGTGCGCTGGACGATCCGACCACTGCGTTCGGTGAGGGAAAAGTCCGCGACCGGACCGAAGTCGTCCTCGACGCTGGCTGCGGGTTTTCCAAGTTGGCAGCCGGCCAGACCGAGCAGGACGAGCGCGACCACGGCCAGATCACACCTGATGGACCCTCGCATGGCAACCTCTTCTCCGGGCAATGCTCTGATCAGGGTGCTCGGACGGCCGTGAGATGGTGCCAGGTCAACACGATGTCGGGCATGAGCACCACGATGAGCAGCGTGCCGAGGATCAGAGCCGGGATGATCAGGTAGTACAGTTTGCCCCAATCGATGACCAGGTGCATGAAATACATGCCCACCAGCGTGGCCTTGCAGACGGCGACGGCCAGGATGATCAGCATCCCGGTCGTGTTCCGGCCCACGGTGGCATTCACCAGGAACGAGATCGCGGTGAAGACGGCCAGAGCGACAAAGATGGCCATATAGGCCTTGACACTCGGCCCGGCGTGTGCGTCGGAGTGATGCGGATCAGCCATAAGTGCTCTCCAAAAGGATGAAGGATGAAGATTCCTCTCGTTCCTCTTTCCTTCCTCCTTGCTGCTAGACCAGGTAAAGCAACGGGAACAGGAAAATCCACACGATATCGACAAAGTGCCAATAAAGGCCGGTCAACTCGAGCAGGCTCTCATGCTGCCGCCCCAGCACGCCCCGAAACGACATCACCAGGATGATCACGAAGATCACCAGCCCGCCGAACACGTGCAGTGCGTGGAAGCCGGTCATGGCGAAGTAACACGACGCCCACATGTTGCCGAAGGGGATCACGGCCGTCAGATGCAGGTCATGATGGGTTTCGAGCAGCTTCTTGACCTCCTCGGCCACTTGCGGAGGACTCAGGCCTGGCTTGCCATCCTTGACCTCCATTTTGGCCAGCAGCTGTTGGCACTCTCCCTGCACGGCGGCGGCAGAACCGGCTCCAGGTTCGGCGATCTCCTTGAGTTCCTTCTGGACGTGGTTGTAGTACTCCGCTCCCCGCGTGCCTTCCAGGCGATCAAAAACATGACCGGGGAGGACACCGTGCTCATACTTCGAGTGATACTCGAACCCCTTGACGACCAGGAAGACCAGGCCGAGGGCCAATGTGATGCCAATGTACTGGGTCGCCGCTTTGAAGTCGCCTTGGCCGAGGCGGTAGTGGGCGAGCACCACGGTCAAGCTGCTGCAAATGAGTACAAACGTGTTGAACGCCCCGATCCACTCAACCAGGTGGACTTGCTCGGGAGTCGGCCACGGCTCTCTAGTCGTCGGCATGCCGTTGCGCAAGACGATGTAGGTGCCGATCAGCCCGGTGAAGAACATGATCTCGGTGGCCAGGAAAATCCACATGGCCAACTTGCCGTTGCTGAGCGGCGGCCCCATATGCAGGGCCGGTTCGTCCATCACTGCGTGTGCCATAAGCGTTTTCGCCCTTCCATCCCAGGGTCAGTTATTAGAGTTACGGCCGGAAAGCCAGGACGACCGGAGCGGACATTCCATCCAACAACAGCAAGGCTAACAGCGCGGGCAGGTAAATCAGCGAGGCGCGCAGGACGCGCGTGGCTCGCCCCACCGAGGGACCGCGCGTGAAGCTGATTGTGCAGCTCAAGAAGCCCAGTCCCAGGAGCACGGCGCCAAGCAAGTAGATCGGTCCGGCCACGCCCAGCAGGGCCGGCGCCAGGCTGGCCGGGATCAGGGCCAGGCAGTAGCTCATCATCTGCCGGCCGCTCATGCCGCCATCGCGGTCCACGACCGGCAGCATGCGTAGCCCGGCCCGGGCATAATCGTCGCGATAAATCCAGGCGAT